>JBEATZ010000489.1:0-2516 GCA_041161695.1 Planctomycetota bacterium
GCAGCAGGGCGCCGACGGGCCCGCCTGCGGCCACCGCGGCGTCGACGAGCGTTGCCACCGCGGCATCGGGGTCGTCGCGCTCGGGTGCGACGGCTGCGACCACGGCACGCGCTGCAGCCTCGAGGCCCGTGCCCGGCTGCTGGGCCACGGCTGCACTGCAGGCAGCGAGGACGAACCAGCATGCGTTGCGGGGATTCATCGTGCACCTCCTGCGGGCACGACCTGGAGTTGCTGGGCATCGGCCTCCTGGACGCCAGCGGTGAACTCGCGGAAAGCCGCGTAGTCCGAGGGCAGGATGCGCGGTGCGAGCAGTCGCAGCTCCCGCTCGACCACCACCTCGTCTCCCTCCGTGCGCCAGGTGCGGCGGAAGGTCGCGAACTTCGTGTCGAGGGTCACGGGTGCGGGCATGGCCGCGGCCTTCGTGCCCGGTGGCAGGCGCCACCGGATGACCTGACGGTCCCCGTTCGGTGCGCCCAGCAGCAGGGGATGCCTGCGCTCGGTTTCCGATGCGAGCTCCACCCAGCTCCGCTTGCCGATCGCGCCGGGCAGCAGCAGGCCGCCGCCCTGCTTGCGCGCGACCTCTGGCGCCTCGAAGGCCGCAGTGAGCGTCACGGGCTCGGCCAGCTGCTCGACGTCGCTCGCCTGCTGGGAGGCCACGCGTGCCTTTCCGAAGGATTGCAGCAGCATGTCCTCGACCAGTTCTGCGCGGCGTGCAGGCTCGCTTGCGAGCACGTTGCGCAGTTCGGCGCCGCGGTTCCCCGTGGGCGCCATCTCCAGCACGACGCGAGCGCTGCCGTCCTGGGCCAGTTCGGCTCGGATCGTCTCGCGGTCCGCGTTGGTCTCGGGCGTCGCCCACGGCACGTCGCGCAGCATCGCGCGGCCCTGGTCGACCACCAGCACGCGCGCGCCCTGGTCCATCTCGGGGACCGTGTCGGGCGGGTGCAGGGTCGCCGTGCCGTCGAGGAAGCCGCCCGTCGCCTCGGCACCGCGCGGGAGCCAGGCGATGCAGTGGTTGAAGTGGTTGACGAGCGGCAGCGAGAGGTCGTCCTCGGAGCGCAGTTCCTCGGCCATGATCAGGACCGGGCTCGCGCTGATGCCGAGTTCGCCGAGCATCGCGCACAGCAGCAGGGCCTTGTCCTTGCAGTCGCCGTGGCGGCGTTCGTAGATGACATCGGTGCTGTAGGGCTTGTAGCCGTGCACGCCGAACTCCCATGCCTCGTAGCGGATCTCGTTCGTCACGAAGTCGTAGACCGCGGCGATCCGCTGTGCATCGTCTGCCGCGCCGGCAGTGAGTTCGCGCACCTTCTCCTTCATGGCCGGCGTCATCACGATCTGGTTGCGGATCAGGTTCCACCACCAGGCGCTGAAGTGTTCCCAGTCCGGGTGGGTGCTGATGCGCACGAGCGGCGCGGACTCCTTGGGTGAGGGCCGCCTGGGCTCGTCGATCCAGCGCGGCTGGTCCGCGACGCTCCAGATCCACGTCGTGGACCCGTCGCTCCCGGTCGACACCGTGGGCTCCGGCACGCCGCCGCGCACCTGCCACCGGTACTCGCGGCCGGCATCCGCCGTGACGGTGAGCGTCGAGAGGGAGAGTGGCGCGCCCAGGTTGCTCGGGAACCAGTGTTCGAGCCCGAAGTAGTCGCCGAAGAACCCCGGCGCCAAGTCGTCGATGCGGCCCTCGACGTCCACCAGGTCGCCCTCGGCGAGTCCGCCGAGACCCACGGTGCTGCCGCTGAGGCGCGGCTTCTCGATCCTGCCGTCCGCCTTGCGCACGGTGCAGGCGAGGATGCGCGCACGCTGCTCGCCCGGGTAGTGCGGCAGCGTCCAGCGCTCGAGGCGGCGCGCACCCTCCTCGCCCAGCACGCGGTAGACGTTGCGGACGTAGGTGGTGGTGGTGCCGTTGCGGTGCGCCTTCACCACGTGCTGCTGCAACACGTGGTGCAGCGGATCGCGCGCCTCCTTCGCATCGGCAGGCGGTCCCTTGTCTGCTGCAGCAAGCGTTGCGGCATCGATGCGGAACGCCTCGTGGAAGGGCACCTGGTCCGCGACGAGGTACTCGAGGTGGCGTTGCTGGTCGCGGAGGTTGGGGTTGAGTTCGAGCGCAGCCCGGAGCGTCTCCACCTGCCTGTCGATGTCGCCGTTGCGGCGGTGCAGCGCGCTGCACTCGAGCAGCGCCGACTCGTCCTCGGGGCAGATCGCGAGCCAGCTGCTCCAGGCCTCGAGGGCCTGGTCGATCCGGCCGTGGCCGGCATGGTGCAGCGCCAGCACGCGCCGCGGGCCGCGCAGCAGCGGGGCATGGCCCACGAGGTGACGCGTGCGCTCGATGGCCTCCTGCTCGCTGCCGGCCGCCAGCAGGCGGTCGACCAGTCGCAGCTGGTGGTCTGGTGCCAGCGACACGGCGCCGAGCCGCTGCAGCGTCGCAACGGCAGACTGGTCCTCGTCCTGGTCGGCCTGGATCGCGGCGAGGCGGGGCAGGAAGTCGACGGGGCAGTCGGCGAGCGGCAGTTCGCGCAGCA
>JBEATZ010000006.1:0-5197 GCA_041161695.1 Planctomycetota bacterium
CGCTGCGCCTGCGCGCCACCAACGTGGACAAGGGCCAGATCCCCATCGCCCAGATCTCGCTGCTCGACGGCAGCGGCAAGCCGGTCGTCAACCGCATCTCGACCCTGAGCGTGATGAAGCGCCTCGTCAGCAACAAGGACAAGGTCGAGGACAGCGGCTGGTACGAGTACGGCAACGTGGCGCCCGACACCTACACGATCGTCGTCACCGAACCCGGCAAGGAAGAGCTCCGGGTCACGCGCACGATCGCAGACGGTGAGACGGTGAGCTGGGAGCTCGACGTCGCGGCGATCCTCGCCGAACGCGCGAAGAAGTGATCAGGCCCGCAGGCTCGCGGGCAGCTGCACCATGGCGCCGCGGCGCGTGCAGGTGAAGCTCGCCACCTCGTGGCAGTGGGCCGCGATGCGCGCCGGGTCGTGGCCGCGCAGGATCCCCAGCGCGAGTGCCGCGCACCATGCATCCCCTGCGCCCACGGTGTCGACCACGTCGACCGAGGTCGGTCCCTGCACCACCAGGGATCCGTCCAGCAGCAGGCTGCTCCCGCCCGATGCCCGGGTGAGGGCCACGCCGCGCAGTCCATGGCGGGCCGCCAGCTCCTGCATCGCGCCATGCGCGTCACGTCCCAGCCCGAGCAGGGGCGTCAGCACGGCGAGTTCCTCGTCGTTGAGCTTGAGCACGTGGGCGAGCTGCAGGGATGCCTCGAGGCCCTGCCGGTCCCAGTGGTGCTGCCGCAGGTTGCAGTCGAACACGCGCAGGCCCCGGCACGCGGTGACGAGCGCGCGGAGCGCGTGGCCACCCGCATGCGTGCGCTGCGCGAGGCTGCCGAAGCAGAGGGCCTCGGCGCGGGCAACCAGCGCCTCGGCTTCGGGGCCGGGCCACAGGCGGTCCCACGCGACCTCCTCGCGGATGCGGTAGCTCGGGGTTCCGGCGGCGTCGAGCTGCACGGTCACGCTGCCGGTGGGGAGCGCAGAGCGCCCGATGCCGTCCGTGGGCAGGCCGCGGCGTTCCAGTTCGGCGAGGAGGGCGTCCCCTTCGGCGTCGCAGCCCACCGCCGAGACGATCCTGCCCTCCGCGCCCAGCTGGCGTGCATGCCAGGCGAAGTTGGCAGGCGCCCCGCCGGGCTCCCTGCCCCCGGGCAGCAGGTCCCAGAGGACCTCCCCGAGGCCGATGCAGAGGGGCTGATGCGCGCGGGTGTGCATGGCGGTTCGGCTCCCGGTGGAGCTGTCAAAAAGTACGGAAAAACCTCAGGAGTGGAGGAGGGTTCTCGGCAACCTACGCGCATGCGGATCCCAACCCTCTCCGGTTCCCTGCTCCTGCTCGCCTTCGCCCCGGCCCTGCACGCCCAGTACTTCGAGGCGCGCAACAGTGCGATGGGTGGTGCAGGCATTGCATCCTCTCACTACCTGATCGCCGGCACGGCCAACCCGGCCCTGCTCACGCGCCACGGCGAGACCGACGACTTCGGCCTCCGGTTGCCGACCGTGGGCGCGCAGGTCTACGACGAGTCCAACCTGCTGGACGACATCCAGGACTTCGCCGACGAGTACGACCGCCTCGCCAGCGCGGGCGGCACGTCGCAGGAGTACGCGGACCTGGCCCAGCAGCTCGCCGACCTGTCAGGCCGCAGCGTGTACGGCAACGCAGGCGTGGGCTTCGCCTTCGCCATGCCGTCCAAGTCGTTCGCATGGTCGCTGCACTGGAACACGTTTGCCGACCTCGTCGCCTTCACCCTCATCGACCCAGCCGACGTGACCGCCATCGCCACGACGCCTGCGGGCACCCCGCTGCCCGACCTCAACTCCGAGGGCCGCATCGTCGGCGTGTCGCTGTCGGAACTCGGCTTCTCCATGGCCACCCGATTCGAGGTCGGTGAGTCGACCGGCCTGTCGGTGGGCGTGACGCCCAAGTACCAGCGCGTCGACACCTACAACTACTCCGCCAACATCGACACCTTCGACGAGAGCGACTTCACGGACAGCCAGTACCGCACGGACGATGCCTCCTTCAACGTGGACCTCGGTGTCGCGCTGGAGCCCGGCTCGGGCTTCACGTTCGGCGTGATGGCGCGCAACCTCATCGAGGAGGAGTACGACACCGTCACGACCTTCGGCCAGACGTTCCAGTACACGGTCGAGCCGACGGTGGGCGTGGGCGCCTCCTGGACCCACGGCATCCTCACGCTCGCGAGCGACGTCGACCTGATGCCCCGCGATCGGTTCCAGATCGACGCCGTCGACGACGACGTGCAGTTCCTCTCGCTGGGTGCCGAAGTCGACCTGTGGAAGTGGTTCCAGCTGCGCGGCGGCTACCAGTCCGACCTGCAGGACTTCGTCGACGACGCCATCACCGGCGGCATCGGCCTGTCGCCCTTCGACGTGTTCCGCATCGACGTCGCGGGCATCTACGTGAACGACGACAGCTACGGCGCCGTGGCGCAGCTCTCGTTCACGTTCTGATCGCTGCCCGCTTCTCGCACGCCCCCTGGAAACGAAACCGCCCGCGCGAGGATCACCCCGCGCGGGCGGTTTCGTTGGCAGCCGGCGCGACCGATCAGGTCAGGCGCCGGACGCCGGTCGGATCACAGCGTGCCGACGGTGCTGGCGACGCCGTTCGAGTTGACCACGCCGAGGGCGTTGGCGGCGGAGTCCAGAGCCCAGCTCTGGAAGTCCAGCGGCAGGCCGGCGAGGCCGGTGTTGTTGGGGATCGTCACGTTGACGCTGTTGGTCGGGCCACCGAGCATCAGGTTGGTCGAGGCACCAGTCAGGTTGATGTACTGGGTGCAGCCCGGGGCGCCGAAGGGCGTCAGGTCGACACCGGCGTCCACGCCGCCGAAGTTGATCAGCAGGAAGCTGATGCCCGGGGCCGTGGGGCCCACGGGGATCGAGCTGGTGTTGTAGGCAACCGTGGTGCCCACGACCGGGCGGGCCGCCGCGGCGAGGGTCAGCGGCTGCTGGTCGGCTGCGGTGACGATCGGGCCGGCGGTCAGGTCGCTGCTGCCGGGGTTGATCGCGCCGCCACCGAGGGAGAAGCCGACCACGCAGTTGGCCGTGTTCGACGAGGAGTCGTTCACGAGCGTCTGGAAGCGGAACTCGACGGAGTCATTGGCGCCGCTGTCGATCAGGGCGATCTGGAACGTCGAGGGCGTCGGCACCGTGGCGCCGAAGTTGGGCACGTTGTTCCAGGTGATCAGGTACTCGTTGGCGTTGGTCGGGTTCACGCCGTGGAACACGTTGTTGATGTTCGCGGCGCCGTCCGGCAGGGTGTCCTGCAGGGCTGCGGCCAGCGTGTGCACCGTCGCGTTCAGCAGGGCTGCGGCGCTGCCGCCGATCTGGGCCGTGCCGGCGCCGTTCAGGTGCAGCGCGCCGTTGGAGTTGACGTAGATCGTCGTGGTGGTGCCACCCGGGTAGTCGAAGCTCCAGGGCAGGGTGAGGGCGGCCGACATCTGGTCGTCGCCGAGGCCGAGGCCCACGCCGACGCCCGGGACCACCGTGGCGGTGGGCAGGGTCGTGACGGTGTAGCCGCCGCCGGTGTTCGGGCTCATCAGCACGGTCTTGCCGCTCAGGTCATTGCTGCCTGCGCCCGTGAAGAGCTCGTAGAACGAGCGGGCCTTGGTGTAGCAGCCGGTGCCGTAGCGCTGGTTCTTGGCGGCGCCGGGCACGTCCGCGTAGGTGAAGCGCACCGTGGGGCAGAAGGCCGAGAGCGAGCCGGTCAGGGCGACCGTCGAGCCGACCGAGCGCACCGAGTTCACCTTGTGGGTGGCGACGTTGAAGCCCGCGTCGATGGTCGTGCCCGTCAGCGGGGTGGGAGCCGTGTTGATCACGATCTCCACCAGGAGGTCGACGCCGCTGTCCGGGATGTAGTTGAAGGGGACAGCCAGCGGGATGCTGGCGAAGAACTGGCCGGCGGTTGCTGCCACCGTGGTGACGGGTCCCGAGAAGTTCGGGGTGGTGGGGAACGACGCGCTGCGGTTGTTGGCGAACGTCGTGCTGGGCGCGGCGTGGTCCACGGCTGCGAGGCCGACGTAGATGTCCACCGACGGGTAGGTGATGCCGCCTGCCGTCGTGGCGCCAGCAAAGTAGTCGATGTTCGAGATCGTGATGGGCTGGCCGATGCCCTGGTTCACGAAGTTCGAGCTGTCGTAGATGCACTGCACGCGGTTCGTGCCGGCGCGCCACACGTTGCCGGTGGTGCCGCCGATGGGATTGCCATTGTTGGCGTAAGAGGCGATCGCGAAGTTCTGCGCGATGGCCGTCGTCGCCAGCATCAGGATGCCGACGGTGGAGAGGAGCTTCTGCATGGTTCGATGAACGTGATTGGGTTGGCGAATCCGGGTGGAAGGAGATTCCTTGGCGCCGCGTTCCGTCTCCGGATTCGCAAGGTGCGGAATGCAGCCGGGTCAATCTACAACCCGACGCGAAGCCTGCCAGTACTGCAAACCTGCCGACACTTGCGCTGGAGCGACATGGGTGCGAGGCGGCCGCGGCCCGGTTCGCGCGGTGCCGTCGCGGTTGCGTCGATGGCATGCGCACTTCGGCTGGGGTCTGCATGCCGCGCGGGTGCTGCGCAGCCCTTGGGTTGTCGACCGTGCCCCTCGCGATCCCGCCATGGGACGGATTGGTTGCAAAGCGCGTTCGGTGCACCGCTAGCCTGCGGCCCATGCTCGCCCTGCTGCTCGCGTCGTTGCTCGCGCCCCAGGAACCGGCGAGCCTGCAGCACATGATCCTCGTGCACATCGACGAGGGGCGCACCGGGTCGGACCAGCGGGTGAATCGGTCGTTCTACATCTTCCCGGAGCACCTGCCGGCTCAGTCGTGAGCGATGTCGGCGTGGTGGGCGGCATCTTCATCGAGGGCGGCACGCCGGAGACTCCCAACCCGAGGGAGTTCGACCTGGTGATCGAGGGGGCGAAGCGGTTCTACGGCATGTGAGCGGCGCCGCGGTGCGGGCGGCACCCGCTCGCATGGGTAGGACCAGCGAGTTGGTGACCCGCGGACATGGATTCCCGCCCGGCGTGGGGGCCGCGTGGTTGCGCAGGATCGGTCGCCGAGGAACGAGGCAGGGGTCTCGGAGCTTTCGCGATCATCGAGCCTCTGAGGTTCGCCAAGCGCCTCGGCCATCGCGTTGGCGTGCTGCAATCGTCCGAGGAGGGCCACCGATCCGCGTCCATGCGGTCAAGGTACGTTGGCGGCGCGCGGGC
>JBEATZ010000008.1:0-5850 GCA_041161695.1 Planctomycetota bacterium
TGGCGCCCTCGGGCAGGCGGCCGGTGAGCTTCATGCCCACGACCTCGGGCAGCAGCATGTAGGTGGGCTGGCCCAGCATCACGGCCTCGGCCTCGATGCCGCCCACGCCCCAGCCCAGCACGCCGAGGCCGTTGATCATGGTGGTGTGGCTGTCGGTGCCCACGACGGTGTCGGGGTACGCGACCGTCTCCGCGCCTTCCTTGCGGGTCAGCACGGCAGGCGCCAGGTACTCGAGGTTGACCTGGTGCACGATGCCCGCGCCCGGCGGCACGGCGCGGAAGTTGGTGAGCGACTGCTGGCCCCACTTGAGGAACTGGTAGCGCTCGCGGTTGCGCTCGAACTCGAGGTCGAGGTTCTTCTGCTGGGCGTCCGCCGAGCCGAAGAAGTCGACCTGCACCGAGTGGTCGATGACGAGGTCGCACTGCACCAGCGGGTTGATCTTCGACGGGTCGCCGCCGAGGCGCTTCATCGCGCTGCGCATCGCGGCGAGGTCCACGACGCACGGCACGCCGGTGAAGTCCTGCAGCACCACGCGGCCCGGCAGGAACGGGATCTCGACCTGGCCCGCCGTCGCCGGGCCCCAGTTCGCGATGTTGCGCACGTCCTTCTCGGACACGACGTAGTCGTCGAGGTTGCGCAGCGCCTGTTCGAGCAGGATGCGGATCGAGTAGGGCAGGCGGGACAGCGTGCCGTAGCCTGCGCGCTCGAGGGCGGGCAGGGAGAACCACGTGTAGGAAGTGCCGCCGACCGACAGGGTCGAGCGGGTGCCGAGGGGGTTGCGGGCCGTCATGGGGGGCAGGGTTTCTATCCGACCGGTCCCCGCGGGGCAAAACGGGACGGCCGGCTCAAGTCACCTGCCGATCCTGCCGATGGCAGCGAGACCATGAAGCAGATCCCCTGGCTCCTCCCCGCCCTGTGGCTCGCCTCCTGCGCGTCGCACCAGAACGTCCCGGACCTCGCCCTCAACGAGAAGATCTACGCCCCGATCGCCTACGAGACCCGTGCCCCCGGCGACCGGGCGGTGTTCGTGGCCCCGACGCGGGATGCTCGCAACCCCGCCAGCTACCCGGCCTCGTCGAACGGGTTCCCGATCAGCTACGAGGGCGACCGCCGCTGGTACCGGCCGGTGCCCGAGATGGTGGATGCGGTGCTCCTCGAGGAACTCGAGGAGAGCGAACTCTTCACTGCGATCAAGACGACCGCCTCACCGCAGGACGTCGTCGTGCAGCCCACGCTCATCACCTTCGTGACCGGCGTGATGGAACAGGAGTACGGGGCACGCAGCATCGCCGAGGTCGGCATCCGCATCGAGGTGCTCGGCCCGGTCGGCGGCGACGGCACCCGTCCCGTGCTGTTCGACCAGGTGTACGGCGAGCGCCAGGTCTCCAACCCGGACCGTCTGCCGCCCAGCACCTACCTGCTCACCGGCATGTGCATGCGCACCACGATGCAGCGCATGCTCGCCGGTCTCGACGGTTCCAACGTGGGGCGCTCGGCGCTCAGCCCGACGTCGCTGCCCGCGGCACCCGCCCCTGCACCGGCGAAGTGAGTCCGCGCCACCTGCCGCGACCGATCACTGGTCGCGGTAGGGCTTGTGGCACTCCTTGCAGGTCTTGCCGAGCGACTGGAAGCGCAATGCAGCTTCCTTCACGTCTCCTGCATCGACCGCCCTGGCGATGGCATCCGCGTCCTCGATCGACCGGTTGAGCCACTGCTGGTAGTCGGCGGGGTAGGCGTTGGACTCGGCATCGCCGTGCAACCCGCGGAACAGGTCGGCGGTGCGCCGCGCTTCCTTGGCGGGCACGAGGTCCGGGTGGTCCTTGGGCACCTTCCACTCGGCGGCGTTGAGCGCCTTGAGGTTGTCGAACACCACGTCGAGTTCGACCATGGTCGCGACGAGCCCACTCACCTTGGTGACCTCCGGCAGCGTTGCCAGGTCGACCTTCAACTGGTCCTTCGGCAGCGGCTTTGCGGCCTGCACCGCGGCATAGAGCCCGGAGTAGTTGGCCGTGGTGCCGGAAAGTTCCTTCATGCGGCGGGTGGCTTCGTCGGGCGTGGTGAGCCCGATGCCAATGCACGCGGCCGATGCCGCGGCAGCACTGCGGTGCTTGCCGTGGTGGCAGTGCATGTAGACCGGCCCGTCCACGCTCGCGAGCGCCTGGGCCAGCGCCTTCTGCCGATCCTCGGGCACCGTGTCGTAGCCGATGGGCAGGTGGATGTAGCGCATGCCGTGCTTCTTCGCCTCGGCGAGGTCGGGCATCGCGCCGTCCACGGAGATCACCGTCCTGATGCCCATGGCGGCCAGTGAGTCGAAGCCCTTCTGGCCCTCGGGCACCGAGCCGGACAGCACGCCGGGCGCGTAGGCCACGATGTTGTGGACGCCCGGAACGTCGAGTGGCTTGGTGTCGGCCATCGTGGGGATGGCGAGGGTCGGCTTGGAGGCGGAGGCCTCGACAGCACCTGCCTGCTCGACGGGGGCAGGCGACGAGCAGGCGGCGAGGGCCACCGTGGCGGCGGCGAGGAGCGCGAAGACGGGGGTCTTGGGCTTCATGGCACCCCGCCCTTCACAAAAGCCGTGCCATGCCCCAGGTCCCCTTGTCGCAGGGAGTTGCGGCCCGTGGGGGCCGCAGTGTCACGTTTGTCGCACAGGGCGTTTCGCGGGCGTAACCGACCCGCGGCTCACTGCGGGCAGCCCGGGATGCCCTGGCTCTGGCCGGTCTGGGAGATGATGCGCTTCTGCTGCCGCTGCTGCAGCAGGATGGCCTGCAGGTTCTGGATCAGCTGCTGGATGGCAGGCGTGATGTTCGGCGGATACGCCAGGTTGATGCGCTCGATGGGGTCGGACGTCAGGTCGTAGAGCTCCTGCTGGTCGGGCACCGCCGTCGTGCGGACCACGCCCTGGCAGGCCGTGGTGGGGTCCCCGAGCTCGGGATAGACGAGGTCCTGCACGCACGGGGTCGACCAGAACTGCTGGTTGTCGAAGTAGCGCGAGTACTTCCACGTGCGCATGCCCTCCGGGCCGGGCAGGTCGATCACGATCGTCTCGATGTGGTTCGGTTCCTGCACCGAGTTGTACTTGAAGCCGGTGAAGTTCTGCTGGTTGCTGCCCGACGTGACCTCGTCATCGGTCATGAAGTAGATGCCCTCGCCCTTGCGGTCGAAGTCCTCCGCTCCGCGCACCATGGGGGCGAGGTTGCGGCCCACCAGCGGAACGGCATCGGTGTGGGTGGCTGCGAGGCGCTGCCGCACGGCCTCTGCGTCGATGCCCGCGAGCCCGAGCAGGGTGGGCATGATGTCCACGTGGCTCGTGATCTCGTTCGCCGTGGTCGGCCGCGGGAACAGCACCGGGTTGTGCACGTAGAAGGGCACGTGGATCACTTCCTCGTAGGCGCAGTGCCACTTCTGGAAGAGGCCGCCGTGCGATCCCAGCAACTCGCCGTGGTCCGAGGTGAACACGACGATGGTGTCGCGGTACATGCGCGTCGACTGGAGCTTCTGCATGACGCGCAGGATCTGGTCGTCCACGCGCTTCATCAGGTCGTAGTACAGGCGGCGGTAGTTCGGCGTGCTGAAGGTCGGCTGGAAGGCCTCCTGGTAGGTGGTGCGGTAGCTCGCCTGGGCGGTGGGCTTGTCGAGCAGCGTCTCGTCGTCGGTGGGCGAGGGCGGGATCTGGGGAGTCGAGGGATCCGGCGTGAAGTCGAAGCCGCCGCCGAGGTTCGCGGCCGCGCCGAAGAGCACGATGTCGTGCGGATTCACGAAGGAGCACACGGTGAGCCACGGCTGGCTCGGGTCCCGGTCGAGTTCGTCCAGCAGCTGGATCACGTGGTCCGCGTAGACCACGTCGCGTCCGCCCGTGCCGGTAAGGCACACACCGCCGCTGTTGCGCGCGTCCTGGCCGTGCGGATTCGGCCCGAGGTAGCCTGAGAACCCGAGGGCATCCATGCGGTTGGCAACCAGGTAGTCCTGCTCCCGCTGTGGGTCGCGGTTGCCGTCCGCGTCGTAGGAGTTGAGCGCGGTCTTGCTGCCGGGGATGAGGATGTCGACCTCGCTCACGTGCCACTTGCCCTTGTAGAAGGTGCGGTAGCCCGCGGCGCGGAAGTAGTTGCCGAGCGTCGGCACCGTGTTCTGGTCCAGCCAGTACATGCCGATGTCGGTGGCCGCCTTCGCAGCGCCGTCCGTCTGGCTGACGCCGTGGAGCGACGGGTAGTGACCGGTGAAGAAGGTCCCGCGCGCGGGAACGCAGGCCGAGGCTCCCGTGTAGTGGCGCAGGAACTCCATCGAGTTCCGGCGGATGAGGTTGCGGCCCTGCAACTGGCTCTCGCGCCAGGCCCGGACCGTCGGCGTCTCGTAGGGCGGCGGGAACCGCTCCTCGTCGGTCATGATGACGAGGATGTTCGGGCGCCTCCGCCCGTTGCTGTTCGGGGTGCGCTGGCGCCCCGGATCCTGTCCCGGTGCGCTGGCGGAGCCTGCAGTGAGGGCTGCAGTCATGCCCGCAGCATCGCGGAGGAAGTCACGGCGGGAGGAGGACGAGTTGGACATGGTGTTCGTTTCGTGGAGGCGGCAAGACGCCGCGTCCGCACCCTATCACCTCTTGTGGGAACTCACGGGTCCTCCCCATGAATCGCAGCGAGGTCAGTCCGCTTCCGGTCCTGCGGATCCGTGCGCGATGCCGAGTTCGCGGATGCGGCGGTGGAGGTGCCCACGGCTCATCCCGGAGAGGCGCGCCGCCTCGGTCACGTTGCCGCTGCAGCGCGCCAGCAGCGCGCGGAAGTACGCGTGGTCGAATCGATCGCGTGCCGCAGCGTATTCGGCGTGCTCCTCGGACAGCGGGCTCGTGGCGCGGATGTCCTCGGGCAGGTCCTCGGTCTCCAGCGACGGGCGGTTCCCGCCGAGCACGGCCATGCGCTCGACCACGTTCTCCAGCTCCCGCACGTTGCCGGGCCAGTCGTGCGCCACCAGCGCGGCCAGGACCGCTGGGCTGCAGTGCTTGGGCTGCCAGCCCTCGCGCTCGGCAAGCCGGCGCAACTGGCTGGCGACCAGCTGTTCGACGTCGTCGCGCCGTTCGCGCAGCGGCGGCACGTGCAACTGCACGACCGCGAGTCGCCACAGCAGCTCGGAGCGGAACGTACCCGCAGCAGCTGCTTGCTGCAGGTCGCGGTTGGTCGCGGCGATCACGCGCACGTCCACCTTCACGGGCGTGGTCGCGCCCACCGGCAGGAACTCCTTCTCCTGCAGGAAGCGCTCGATCTTCGCCTGCGCCTGCGGGCTCATCTCGCTGACCTCGTCGAGGAACAGCGTCCCCTGGTGGGCCTTGGCGACCAGTCCCTGCCTGGCGCTCCGCGCGCCGGTGAACGCACCTGCTTCGTGGCCGAACAACTCGCTCTCGAACAACGTCTCGGGAACCGCGGGGCAGTGCACCGTCACGAACGGGCCATCGGCCCGGTTCGACATCTGGTGCAGGGTGCGGGCCACCTTGCCCTTGCCCACGCCCGACTCGCCGGTGAGCAGCACGGTCGAGCCCGAGTTGCGCAGGAGTTCGAGCTGCTGGATGAGGGCGCGCATCGGCATGCTGCGGCCGAGCAGCCCGTGGGTGCCGCCCTCGCGCTCGAGCAGGCCGCGAAGTGCGCGGTTCTCGGCGGCGGTGCGACGCTGGCCGAGTGCCTTGTCGAGGCGCAGCAGGATCTCCTCGGCCTCGAACGGCTTGGTGAGGAAGTCGGCGGCGCCGAGTCGCATCGCCTCGACGGCCGAGGCGATGGTGCCGTGTGCGGTCATCATCAGCACGCTGGCATCGGGATCGAGTTCGCGGATGCGCGCCCTCATCCAGCAGCTCGAACTCCTGCGCAACTCGGG
>JBEATZ010000023.1:0-4839 GCA_041161695.1 Planctomycetota bacterium
TCCTCGGCGGCCTGCTCGACGACGTGGCCGAGGCCGTGGCCATCGACGCAACCGGCCATGCGCTCGTGGCCGGCTGGTCCGCGTCCCCGGACCTGCCCACCACGCCCGGGGCGTTCCAGCCCGGTCTCGGCGGTCCGCTCACCGGCCAGACGGATGGCTTCGTCGCACGCATTGCACCCGATGCCCGCACGGCGGGCTACGTGACCTACCTCGGCGGCGGCCTGCCCGACCAGCTGCTCGGCATCGCCGTCGACGCAGCCGGCAACGCGGTGGTGTGCGGTCGCTCGCAGTCCGCCAACTTCCCGACCTCGCTGCAGGCCTACCGGCCGAGCAATGCAGGCGGCACCGACATGGTGCTCGCCCGCCTGAACGCGAACGGCACCGGCCTCGTCGCCTCCACGTACCTCGGCGGCCTCGCGGCCGACATCGCGCAGGACGTGGCCGTCGCCGCCGACGGTTCGCTGTGGGTCACAGGCTCGTCGGAGTCCGCCAACTTCCCGACCACGCCCGGCGCCATCCAGCCCGCGCACGGCGGCAGGCAGGATGCGGTGCTCGTGCGCTTCGACCCGATCGCGAGCCAGCTGCCGTGGTCGACCTACCTCGGGGGCAGCGCCGACGACGTGGCCTACGGTCTCGCGATCGATCCCACCGGTCGCGTGGTGGTCGTGGGCAGCAGCGGCGGCGGCCTGCCGGCCACCGGATCCGGGGCCAACACCACCTACGGCGGCAGCAGCTCCGACGGCTATGCCGCCGTGATCGAACCCGCGGCCGCGAACCCGCTCAGCTGGCTGTCCTGGTTCGGCGGCAGCGAGGTCGACCTGCTGCTCGCCGTGAGCGCACCCGTCCCCGGCATGTTCGTGTGCGGCGGCGCCACCTGGTCCGCGAACTGGCCTGCAACCTCAGGCTCGTTCCAGTCGACCCTGCGCGGCAGTTCCGATGGCGTGCTCGCCATGGTCGACCTCCTCGCCGACCTCGGCACCGGCGTGCAGGTGCCACCGCCGCTCGCGCTGCCGCAGACGCTGTTCCAGCCCGCGGGCTCGGTGCGCGTGCTCGGCGCCACGGTGCGCAACGTCTCGCCGCGCACGGTCTCGCTGCACGGGATCCGGCTCTTCGTCGGCGGCAACGCCGACAATCCGCAGCACCTCGCGCACCTCGTGCTCTGGCGCGACGACCCTGCGACGTCCGCGTGGGCCGACCAGCTCCTCGCCGGACCCGTGGCCGTCCCGCTCGACAACGCGCAGGTCACGGTCCCGCTTGCCACGCCCCTCGCCATCGCGCCGGGCGCCGAGGCCATCGTGTGGGTCGAGGTCAGCGCATCGGCTGCATGCCCGCCTGGCGTGCAGTTCGCCGTCAGCATCCCCGACTTCGAGGCCTGGGACCTCCGCGCGCTCGGCACCGTGCAGCGCGTGCCGCGCACCGGCACGAGCCGCGTGCAGTCCGGCGCAGTGAGCTGCATCCGCGTTCCCGACGTCGACGGCGATGCCGATGGCGACGGCAAGCTCACGGTGAGCGACCTGCGGCGGCTCTGCGCCCGGCTGGGGGAACTGGCTGCCGGGCCCGATCCCGACGGCGACGGCATGGTGACCCTCGGCGACCTTGCGATCGTGCAGGATCGCATCCTGCGCCGGCCGCTCGTGCGCACGGCGCCTGCCCTGGTGGTCCGCGGCGCGCCGCTCACCGTGGTCGGCAACGGCCTCGGCGAGGGTTCGCCCACGGCCGTGCTGGGCAACCGCATCCTGCCGCTGCTGTCGACGAGCGATGCCGAACTCAGTTTCGCCGTGGACAACTCGGTGGCCGCCGGTTCGGCCGAACTGCGCGTGACCCTCGGCGACCGCGTGATCCTCCAGCAGCAGGTGCCCGTCCAGTGATGCCGCGCGTGCTCGTGATCGGTGGGCTCGACCCGGTGGGCGGCGCAGGCATCACGGCGGATGCACGCGCCCTGCTCGCGGTCGGCTGTCATGCCATGACCGTGGCGACGACGCTCACGATCCAGAACCGCAGGGGCCTGCGCGACGTGCAGGACGTCCCCGTCGCGCACTGGCAGGCTGCGATGGTGGCGGTGCTCGAGGACGGCCCGGTGCACGCGATCAAGACCGGCCTGCTCGGCAGCGCAGCCCAGGTGCGCGCGCTTGCTGCCGTGCTGCGCACGCTCGAACTCGGCGTCCCGCTGGTGGTGGATCCGGTGATGGCCGCGACCGCGGGTGGCTGGCGCGCGGCTGGCGACCTCGCCGTCGCACTGCGCGAGGACCTGCTGCCGATGGCGGACCTGGCGATGCCCAACCTGCCGGAACTCGCGCGCCTCGGCGCCGCGGACCCGTCCGAACTGCTCCAGCAGGGAACCCGTGCCGTGCTGCTGAAGGGCGGGCACGGCGAGGGGCCCGAACTCGAGGACGTGCTGCACACGACGCAGGCGGTGCGCCGGTGGTCGCACCCGCGCCTCGAAGTGGGCCCCGTGCACGGCACCGGCTGTGCGCTCGCGAGCTTCACCACCGGGAGGCTCGCCCAGGGCCACCAGGTCGGCGATGCGGTCGACGGCGGGATCCGCCTGCTGCAGCACTGCCTGCGCCACATGGGGCAACCCGCCGCGGACGGCCTCTCCCGTCCCCTCGCGCTCCGCGTCTCCTGAACCGCGGGGTCAGTCGAACATCGACTGCAGGATCGCCGCGAGCCGCTTCTGCACCTCGTGGCGCTTCACCTTGAGCGTCTGCGTGAGCATGCCGTTCTCGACCGTGAGCGCCTGGTCCAGCACGCGGAACGGGCCGATGTGCTCGCAGGAGCGACAGCCGTTCTCGCGGGTGACGAGCCGGTCGAGTTCGGCGCGGAAGAGTTCGCGCACGCGCCTGCCCGTGAGCACCCCGTCCGACACGTCCCACTCGCCGCGCGCGACCCGGGTCTCGAGCAGTTCGAACCGCGGCACCAGCAGCACGCCGAGGGACTTCTGGTCCTGGCCCACGACCACTGCCTGTTCGACGAGCGGCGAGGTCTTGAGCACGGCCTCCACGCGCTCGGGCTCGACGTTCTCGCCGCCGGCCAGCACGATCGTGTCCTTGGCGCGACCGGTGATCCACACGGTGCCGTCGGCGTCCACGTGTCCGAGGTCGCCCGAGCAGAACCAGTGCTGCGCATCGAGCGCCTCTGCCGTCTTCGTCGGGTTGGCGTAGTAGCCCTGCATCACCTGCGGTCCGTGGATCCACAGCACGCCCGTCTGTCCCGGCGGCAGTTCGCGGCCTTGGGGATCGCGTGCCACGATGCGGGTGTGCGGGATCGGCAAGCCGATGTGGCCGGGTCCGTTGGCCTCGGCCCGTCGCACCGAGGCCACGGGACTCGTCTCGGTGAGGCCGTAGCCGTTGAGGATGGGGATGCCGAGCCCAAGCAGGCACTCGTCGACGTGGCGCGGCAGCGAGCCGCCGCCGCTCACGGCCACGCGCAGCCTGCCGCCCAGCATGGCATGGACCTTCTTGTGGACGGTCGCGCAGGCAAGGTGGTGGAGCGCGCGCTGCACGGGACCCGCGCGGCGTGCCCCGATGGCGCGCGCGAGGGACAGCACGCCTCGCAGCAGCGCCCCGCGCCAGCCGGGCTGCTTGTGCGCCGCATCGACGATGCCGTCGTGCAGCATCTCCCAGATGCGCGGCACGGCCGCGAAGACCGTGGGCGACACTGCGCGCAGGTCTTCCTTGATGCGGCGCCGGTCGGTGTAGACCAGTTGTGCCCCGATGGACATCGCGAGGTAGTCCATCAGCCGCTCGTACATGTGCCACGCGGGGAGCACGGACAGGAACGAGTCGTGCTCGTCGAACCGCAGCACGGCCAGGGTGTTGGCCACGTTGGACGTCACGTTGGCGTGGGTGAGCATCACGCCCTTCGGGTCCGCCGTCGTGCCGCTGGTGTAGACGATGGTGAGCAGGTCCTGCGGCTGCACGCGCGCGCGCAGCCGCGCGACCAGTTCGGGCTCCGCTGCCATGGCCCTGCGGCCGTGTTCGAGCATCTCGGGCCACGGCAGCACCCCGGCGACACGGGTCTCGTGCGACAGGCTGAAGAGCAGCCGGAGCTCCGGCATCTCGGCGCGGCGCGCGAGCAGCGCCTCCGCCACCTTGTCGTCCTCCACGAACGCAGCGCGGCAACCCGAGTGCCGCATGAGGAAGGCCATCTCGACCGGGGTGGTGTCGCCGCCGCGGGGCACGTCCACGGCGCCGAGGCCGGCGATGCCGAGGTCCGCCAGCAGCCACTCGCAGCGGTTCTCGGCGAGCAGCCCCACGCGGTCGCCGTGGCCGATCCCGAAGGCGTGCAGCGCCGCGCTCACCAGGGCGGCCTGTTCGTCCAGGTCCCGGAACGTGACCGGGTCGCCGCCACGGGCGCTGCGGCGCGGCAGGAACACCCGGCCGCCATGCTGTCGGGCCGACCGCGCCAGCAGGCCACTGAGGGTCGACGGGTTGGGGTCGGCGGTTTGGCTCATGGGTCAGTGCGCTCTTGACTTGGGGTGCCGCGATCCATACAGATGTGCGCCCTCGTTCGCCGGGTCAACCGGCGAGCAGCCGTTCTTTGTCTCCGACAACCAGGATGCGGGCGTAGCTCAGTGGTAGAGCATCACGTTGCCAACGTGAGGGTCGAGAGTTCAAGTCTCTTCGCCCGCTCCAGTTTCCCCCCGGGTCCTCCCGGTGGGTCAGGTTGCGTCGGAAGCCATCCCCGGCGCCGCGAGGCTCCGGGCGATACGAACGGCAACCGCCCGCGGCAACGCGGGCGTGTTCGTTTCTGGCGGGCCTGTTCCTGGTGGGCCTTTTCGTGGCGGGCCTGTTCCTGGTGGGCGGGCCTGGTCGCTCCCCGCTCCACGCCGGGGCGCCC
>JBEATZ010000025.1:0-3874 GCA_041161695.1 Planctomycetota bacterium
CATCGTCGGCCTCGCCACGATGGGCCAGAACTTCGCCCTCAACCTCGCGCGCAACGGCATCGCGGTTACGGTGTTCAACATCACCCGCGACCTGATCGATGCCACGATGGCGCGCAAGGAACCGTCGATGCGCATGGTGGCGGCCCACAGCCATGCCGAGGTGGTGGCGACGCTGGAACGCCCGCGCAAGATCCTGCTGCTGGTGCGCGCCGGCTCGCCCGTCGACGAGACCATCGCGAAGTTCCTCCCTCACCTCGAACCCGGCGACATGCTCATCGACTCGGGCAACTCGCACCCGGACGAGACCGAGCGCCGCGGCAAGGAACTCGCCGCGCGCGGGATCCGCTTCGTGGGCATGGGCATCTCCGGCGGCGAGGAAGGCGCGCTGCACGGACCGAGCCTGATGCCCGGCGGCGATGCCTCCAGCTACGCCGAACTGGCGCCGATGCTGCAGAAGGTGGCCGCGAAGGTCGAGGACGGCCCCTGCGTGACCCACGTGGGCACGGGCTCGGCAGGGCACTTCGTCAAGATGGTCCACAACGGCATCGAGTACGGCGACATGCAGCTCATCGCCGAGGCCTACGACCTGCTCCAGCAGGTGGGCGGACTCTCGCCCGCGCAGATGGGCGACATCTTCGCCGAGTGGAACCGCGGGCCGCTGGAGTCGTTCCTCGTCGAGATCACCGCCCGCATCCTGCGCACCGCCGACCCGCGCACCGGCAGGCCGATCGTCGACGTGATCGTCGACTCGGCCGGCCAGAAGGGCACCGGCCGCTGGACCAGCGAGCTCGCACTGCGCCACGGCGTGCCGCTTCCCACCATCCATGCAGCGGTGGAGGCACGGTGCCTGTCCGCGCGCCGTGCGGAACGCGCGGCCGCGAGCCGTGTGCTGCAGGGCCCGGTGCATGCAACGGCGCCCGTGCCCGGCCTCGTCGAGGCGGTGCGCGATGCGCTGTACTGCTCGAAGATCTGCTCGTACGCGCAGGGCCTCGACCTGCTCACCACCGTCGACGCCGAGAAGGGCTTCGGCCTCGACCTCGGCGAGGTCGCGCGCATCTGGAAGGGCGGTTGCATCATCCGCGCCCGCTTCCTCACCCGCATCCAGGCCGCCTACCGCAAGCAGAAGCAGTTGCCGAACCTCGTACTCGACGCGGAGCTCGGCGGCTTCCTGCAGCAGCACCAGGCTGCGTGGCGCACGGTCGTCGCCCTCGCGGCCGAACGCGGCGTGCCGGTGCTGGCGATGGGAGCGAGCCTCTCGTGGTACGACAGCTTCCGCCGCGAGCGCCTGCCGCAGAACCTCACCCAGGCGCAGCGCGACCTGTTCGGCGCGCACACGTTCGAGCGCGTGGACGAACCCGCGGGCACGTTCTTCCACCACGCGTGGAAGTGAGGGTTGCCGCACCGGTCGCGCCGGTGCGGCACCACCCAGCCGCTACTTGGTGCGGAAGACCTCGACGCCCAGCTGCTGCTTGCGGCCGACGTTGTCGTTGAGCCACTCGACCTGGCGCGCGCGGTTCTGGTTGTTGAAGAGGTTCTGCTGTTCAAGCGCGTCGAACTTGCGGCCCTCCTTGCTGGGCGCACCGCGCGGGTCGCTGGCGGGCTTGTTGGCAGGAACCATGTCCGCAGGACCGCGGTAGGACTGCGGCTGGTGCACGCCGGTGCCGCGGTGGAAGGCGAACTGTTCGCCCTTCTGCACGAGCACCGTCGCCTGCCCGACCACGCCGTCGGCCACCGAGATGCCGCGCAGGTCGGTGTCGCCGCTGCGGACCTGCTGGTCGCCCGACCCCACCACCTTGACGTGTGCATCGCCGACGAAGCTGTCGGCCTGCTTCACGTTCACGCGGACCCGCCCGGTGTCGAAGCTCTCCTGCACGTCGACCTTCAGGTCGCTGCGCAGCACCATGCCGCTCGCGATCAGGTTGCCGCCGCGCACCACCACCAGGTAGGCGCCGGGCTCGGGGAGGTCGAGGTCCACCTGCCGCTCGCGCATGCGGTAGTCACGGCCGTCGCCGAGTTCGAGTTCCAGCGAACGCAACGGCTTGATGCCGTGCAACTGGATGCCGCGGATGTCGTTGAGGGACTTCTCCATCAGGTAGAGCCGCATGAGGTCGACGCGGAACACCTGCAGGGAGGCCTTGGCGACGTTGCGGAACGACAGGGCGAGGCGCGGCTTGTCGGCCATCGCGAAGGTCGAGACCTCGGGCACCGAGACCGCCTGCTGCAGGAAGAAGTCTGCGGCCTCGGATGCGTCGCTGAAACGGTCCTTCACCTTCTCGTAGGCCGCCAGCGCAAGCGCAGGTTCGCCGCGCGCGTGGTGGATCTGCCCCTGCAGGTAGGTCGCATGGAAGGCGCTCTCACTGGGCCCCGTGCTGCCATCGGGCCGCGCGAACTGTTCCGTCGCCACCCGCTGCAGCACCCGGAACGCGGCATCGTGGTCGCCGAGGGCGAAGTGCGAGTAGCCGGTCGCGTAGAGGAACTCGTCCGTGAAGGCGGATCCCGGGTAGCGGTCCAGTGCTGCCTGCGCAACGGCAAGGGCTGCCTTCACGTCCTTGCCCTCGAGGCAGGTGGATGCCCAGGCGAACGAGACCTCCTCGGCCAGCGGGTCCTCGGGACAGAGCACGAGGAACTCGCGCAGCTGAGCGATGGCTGCAGCACGCACCTCGGTCGCGCTGCCGACGCGGCGGTCCACTGCTGCTGCCGGATCCATGCCCGCTGCGAGCGCCGCGAGCTTCTGGGCGATGCCGTAGCGGCTGCCCCGCATGGTGGGCAGGTCGGGATGGACCTGCAGCAGCTTCTGCAGGAACAGCGCCGATTCACGCACCTCGCCGCGCGACTCCAGCACGGTCGCGACCGCAGCGTCCTTGAGGAAGGAAGCCTCGGCCGTGGCGCGGAAGACCAGCAGCGCGGACTCGAACTCGCCGAGGTCGAAGTACGACTTGCCGACGGCCACGATCTTGTCGAACGGGATGACGAGGTCGGGGTACCGCTCCTTGAGCTCCTCGAAGAAGCGCACCACCGACTTCGCGTCGCCGCGCTCGATCGAGAGGAACAGCATCATGCGCGCGACCTCCCGGAACACGTCGTCGCGCAGCACGACATCCTCGCGGTGCCACTCGGCGAGCAGCTCGTCGAGCAGCCTGCCGGCATCGGCCAGCTGGGCGAGGCGCGCCTCGCCCACCGCGGACTGCGCCGCCTCGAACCCGGCCCTGCCCAGGTGGTAGAGCTCGTCCGGGGTGAGCCGGTACGGGTCGCGAGGCTGGTCTGCAGTGGCGTGCACCGTGAGCTGGCCCACGGTCCCGTACGAGAGCCGCTCGACGTGGGCCACGTCCTGCACGCGCGTGGGCAGCGCCCGGTACGTGCCCGGGAACCGCGCCTGCAGCTCGTAGCGGAACGTCGAACTCGCGAGGCCCGGGCGGAAGAACACCAGCAGGCGATCGGGAAGCACCTCGACGGCATCGAACGAGCCGGTCACCGAGTCGCGCGGCACCGAACAGCCGGCGGGGATGGGCTCCTCGACGACGACGGGGCCGCAGTCGCCGCGCAGCTGCGGATCGGGCATCGAGTACGTGACCGTCACGACGCCTGCTTCTCCCTTGTGCAGCTGGGTCAGCTGGTTGCGGAACGTGGGGATCTTGGCGCCGCGCACCGTGGAGAAGCCCACGGGCACGACCTTGCCGTCGTGGCGCAACGGTGCAGGCTGGTAGCTGCGATCGACGGTGAACGCGGATGGGTTGCGATCGGCGTCCACGAATCCCTGCAGGAAGCCCGTGAGGTCGGCAGACCACCATGCGGTGCCGCCGCCCTCGACGCGGAGCTCGACCTGGTTGCCGCGCGCCTTCACGACCGCGGCCGGCACGTCGAAGCGCGTGCGTTC
>JBEATZ010000101.1:0-3098 GCA_041161695.1 Planctomycetota bacterium
GGCCGGGCTGGCCGCCGGCAACCGCGACCACGGTGCCGTCGGGCGAGAACGCCGTGAGGTCGCAGCGCGGCATGTCGCACGGCACCGCGGCGAGCAGGTGCGCATCGGCGTCGACGAGCACCAGTTGCTGCAGCCCGGCGATGGCGAGCAGCGGGGCTGTCGGGCTGCGCACGAGGCCGCGCAGCGCCGGCATGCGCTGCTGCCACGCGAGCCCTGCCGAGCGGATCCCGGTGGGCATGGGGGCAACGGCCGGCGTGGCCGCAGCAGCTGCTGCCTCGGCAGCCGCGGCGCGGGCAGCGGCATCCTTCTTCTCGAGGAAGGTGCGCGCGGCAGCCTCGTTCTCGGACGCGCCCTGTTCGATCCACGTGCGGATCCGCTGCACGAGCTGCGGCGGCAGCGCATCCTCGTCCTTGGGCATGAAGGGTCGCTCCTGGTGCGCGACCATCAGGTAGAGGCGGCTCTGGTCCGGTTCGCCCGGGACGATGCTCTTGCCCGAGCCGCCGCCCTGCCGGATCGCAGCGAAGGTGGTCACGTCGATGCCGCCCTTCTTGTTGTCGGGCTCGTGGCAGGAGGCGCAGTGCTCCTCCATGATCGGCTCGATGTGCTGCTTCCAGGTCACCAGCTCGACCTGGGCGACAGGGCCCGTGGCAGCGGCCTTCGGTTCCGCACCCTTCGGCGCGGGCGCGGGCGCGGCCGGGGCCGGCGGGGTCGCAGTCGGCGCAGCCTTTGCAGGCTCGGGCTGCTTCGGCTTCTCCTCCGTCTTGGGCTTCGGCTCGGCCTTCGGCTTGTCGGATGCCTTGGGCTTCTCCGCAGGCTTCGCGGGTTCCTTCGCGTCGGTGCCCGCGAGCTTCTGCAGCAACGACTGGAGTTCCTGCAGCCGCGCGATCTCCGTGCGCACCTGCTTGGCGGCGTTCTCGGCGGCAGCGGCCTCCTGCTGCAGCTTCACCGCGGCAGCGCGCCGCTCGGCAGCCTGCGTCTCGTGACCCTTTGCCTGTTCCTCGAGCTGGCGCATGCGCGCTGCCCACGTCGAGCCGTCGACCTTCTGGAGCTGGTCCAGCAGCGCCTTGAGCTGTGCTTCCGGCGGCGGCGGTTCCGCGGGCTTCGCAGGCTCCTGTGCCGCGAGCGCAGCGCAGAGCAGCGAGGCCATCGCGAGGGTGATCGTGCGGTTCATGGTGGTCCTCGTGTCAGTGCTGGAAGAGGAACTCCTTCGAGTTCAGCACGGCCCAGTAGACGTCCTGCCACACGTCGGCAGGCTTGGCCGGCGGGGCGAGCAACGCGAGCATGCGCTCTTGTTCGTCTGCCGTGGGCAGCCTGCAGTACGCGGCGAGGTAGAGCTCCTCCAGGATCGCGGCCGGCTCGGCCTTCGCGGCGAGGGCCTTGCGCAGCCTGCCGTTCGCATCCGCGACCTTGGCCGCGATCGTGGCGCCGTTGATCAGGTGCAGCGTCTGGCCGAGGGTTGGCTCCGGCCTGCGCTCGCAGCTGCATGCACTCGCGCGGTCGGGCCTGCCGAACAGCGAGAGGAAGCGCACGTCGGTCTTGCCCGCGGCGATGGCCGAGGCCGTGGCACCCAGCGGCACGCCCGGGTACTTGGTCGGCACGCCCGTCACCGCACCGATCGCGTCGAGCATCGTCTCCGCCGGCAGGCGCCGGACCTGGTTGCCGGCGAAGAGCGCAGCGGCAGGATGGCCCTCGTGCGCAGCGAGCTGGTAGGTGCGGCTGTTGCACACGAGGCGGTAGAGGGCGCGCAGGTCGAAGCGCTGCTCGACCAGGTTGCCCGCGAGTCCCGCGAGGAGTTCGGGATGGGACGGCGGGTTGCTGATGCGCACGTCGTCGACGGGGTCGACGAGGCCGCGGCCCATGAGCTGCGCCCAGACGCGGTTGGCGAGGTTCGCGGCGAACCAGGGGTTCTCGGGCGCGAGCAGCCAGTCGGCGAACACCTGCCTGCGGTCGGTGTCCGGCGGCAGCTTGGCCAGCCCGCCGGCAGGGAAGCGCGCGGGGGAGACTGCGTTGTCCCGCTTGTTGCGCACGTCGCCGGAACGGCGGTCCCACACCAGCCACTCGACGGGGTCCTCGCCGCGCTTGCGGCCCAGCTGGCCGAAGAACGCGGCGAATCCGTAGTAGTCGTCCATCGTCCAGTTCTCGAACGGATGGTTGTGGCATTGGGCGCACTGCATCCGCACGCCCATGAACACCTGGGCGACGACCTCGGCATGGAGGTGCGGCTGGTCGGCCGACAGCCAGAAGCTCGCCTGCGGCGTGTCGAACGTCGAACCCTGCGCCAGCAGCAACTCGCGCACGACCTGGTCCATCGGTCGCCGCGCGAGGAACTGCTCCTGCAGCCAGCGCGCGAGGTTGGCCGCGCCCTTTGCCTCCATGCGCTCGGGATCGACCTGCAGCACCTCGGCCCAGGTCATGGCGAGCTTGAGCGCGAACTCGGGCCGTTCCAGCAGCGTGTCCACGAGGCGCGCGCGCTTCGCGGGATCCGTGTCGGCAAGGAAGGCGCGGGCCTCCGCCACGGTGGGCAGCGTGCCCGTGAGGTCGAGCGTCACGCGGCGCAGGAACACCTCGTCGCTGCAAAGTGCAGCAGGCGCGATGCGCGCGCGCTTCAGCTGGCGGTGGATCTCGCGGTCGACGAGGTTGTCCTCCGCGAGGTCGGGCCACTGGAAGGTGCGATCCGATCCGAGCACGAGCACCTGCGATGCCGCGGCAAACGAGCCGAAGCGCGCCAGCACGGCAGCGCTGCCCTCCGCGCCGCTGGTCGCGCGCCCCTGGCCGTCCACGGCCACCGAGCCGTCGTTGCCCGAACTCCAGATGGCAAGCGCGGTCACGTCGCGGTCGGAGCCGTCCGAGTAGGTCGCCTGTACCTGCAGTGCGAGGCGCGAGCCGCTGCCGACGAGCACGGCCTCGGGTGGCAGCACCCGGATGCCCGTGAGCTCCGGCGCGGTGGCCAGGTCGCTGGGCGCCTCGGCCGCGATCCAGGCGCGCAAGGCGGCGTACTCGGGGCCGTCGGCATCGAGCTTCCTGCCGCCCGTGTGGGGGACGAGGCCCGCGCCCTTCTGCAGCAGCAGGCTCAGGTCGGGGCGGGCAGGGTCGATGCG
>JBEATZ010000109.1:0-2590 GCA_041161695.1 Planctomycetota bacterium
GCACCATACCGTGCGCGCGCGGTCCCGGCACGGCGCAGCCGGGTCAGCCCGCCTGTTCGGCGCGCTGCCGGATCGACCGCATCAGGTCCTGCAGGAACTGGATGTTGTGGATCGACAGCAGGATGCCCGCGAGCATCTCATTGGCCACGGACAGGTGGCGGATGTACGCGCGGCTGAAGCGGGTGCAGGCGATGCAACTGCACCCATCGACCAGCGGCCGCGGGTCGTCCGCGTACTGCGCGTTGCGCATCTTGAGCACCTCGCCGTCCGGTGCGAAGGCCGAGTGGTTGCGCCCGTGCCGCGTGGGGATCACGCAGTCGAACATGTCCACGCCTGCGGCCGTTGCCGCCAGCAGGTCCTCGGGCTGGCCCACGCCCATCATGTAGCGGATCCTCGTCTTCGGCAGTTCCACCACGCAGGCGTCGAGGGCCACGGCCATCTGCTGCTTGGTCTCGCCGACGCTCAGCCCGCCGATGGCGTAGCCGTCGAAGTCCATGGCCGCCATCTGCCGCGCACTCGCCTGCCGGAGGTCCGGGTCGGTGCCGCCCTGGCAGATGCCGAACACCGCCTGGCCGCGGCTCGCGCCGCCCCAACTGTCGTGCAGGTCGCGGCTCGCGCGCGCCCAGCGCAGCGTGCGCTCGTGCGCGCTTCGCGCCAGGTCCGCATCGGCGTCGCCCGGCGGGCAGTGGTCGAGCACCATGGCGATGTCGGGGCCGAGCTGGCGCTGGAACTCCAGCACCGACTGCGGCGTGCAGCGGTGGGTCGAGCCGTCGATGACCGACTGGAAGGTCACGCCTTCGTCGTCGATGCGCACCTTGCCGCCGAGCGAGAACACCTGGTAGCCGCCCGAGTCGGTGAGGATCGGGCCGTGCCAGTCCATGAACCGGTGCAGGCCGCCGAGGCGCTGGATGCGCTCGGCGCCGGGGCGCAGGTGCAGGTGGTAGCTGTTGGCGAGGATCAACTCGGTGCCCGTCGCGCGCACCTGCTCGGGCAGCAGGCCCTTGAGCGATGCGTACGTGCCCACCGGCGCGAAGCACGGCGTCTCGAAGGAGCCGTGCGGGGTGTGGAAGCGGCCGCGCCGCAGCTTGCCGTTCTCGTTGAGCAGGTCGAACCGGAACACGCGGGGCTCAGTTCTCGAAGGGCAGTTCGCCCGCGCGCGCGCTGCTGCCCGGCGCGATGCCGAGGTGCTCGTGGGCGGCAGGGGTTGCGGTGCGCCCGCGCGGCGTGCGCGCGATGAGGCCGCAGCGCAGCAGGTGGGGTTCGAACACGTCCTCGAGGGTGTCTTCCGACTCGTCCACCATGGCCGCGAGCGTCTTGAGGCCAATGGCGTCGCCGCGCTGGATCAGCGCGCGCAGCACCTTCCGGTCCATCTCCTCGAGGCCGAGGTGGTCGATGCGCAGCCGCTCGAGTCCGCTCTTCGCCACGGCCACGTCGATGGCGGGCGCCTGCAGGGCGTGTGCCACGTCGCGGATGCGGCGGAGGATGCGCAGCGCGATGCGCGGCGTGCCGCGGCTGCGCTGGGCCAGCATCTCGGCTGCCGCCTCGTCGATCGTCACGCCGAGGCGGGCGGCCGCCCGCAGGATGATGCGCTGCAGGTCCGCAGCCGGGTACGGCTCGAGGCGCTCGACGATGCCGAAGCGCGAGCGGAACGCCGCGGTGAGCAGGCCCTCGCGCGTGGTGGCGCCCACGAGCGTGAACGGCGCGACGCCGAGGCGCACGCTGCGGCCGCCCGGGCCCGAGTCGAGCACCACGTCGATCGCGTGGTCCTCCATGGCGGAGTACAGGTACTCCTCCAGCACGCGCGGGAGCCGGTGGATCTCGTCGACGAACAGCACCTGGTGCGCCTTGAGGCGGGTCAGGGTGCCGGCGAGGTCGCGCGGCGCCGCCAGCGCCGGGCCCGAGGTGATGGTGATCTCCACGCCCATGCCCTGGGCGATCAGGTGGGCGAGGGTCGTCTTGCCGAGTCCGGGCGGTCCCGCGAACAGCACGTGGTCGAGCGGTTCCTGGCGGTGGCGCGCAGCGGCGATGGCGATGGCGAGGTTCTCGCGCACCCGGTCCTGACCCACGAACTCGTCGAAGGTGCCCGGCCGCAGGCTGCGATCGAACTCGCGTTCGGCGGAGTCGAGGGGCTCGTGGAAGACCATGTTGGGCAAGAATCTTATTCGCGCCGGGGGGCCGATCCATCATCCTGATCGCGTGAACCCGGCAGACGAGATGCCCGTGTACCAGCGGATCGGCGAGGACGGCATCGCCCGGATGGTGGCCGCCTTCTACCGCCGCGTTCCCTCCGACCCGATCCTCGGCCCGATGTACCCCGCGGCGGACCTCGCGGGAGCCGAGCACCGGCTGCGGGAGTTCCTGGTCTACCGGCTGGGCGGTCCGCCTCGCTACATCCAGGAGCGGGGGCATCCCCGCCTGCGCATGCGCCACATGCCCTTCCCGATCGACACGGCGGCCCGCGACCGGTGGCTGCACCTGATGGGGGAGGCGATGGCCGAGGCCCAGGTTCCTGCCGACGTGGCTGCCTGGCTGCGTACCTTCTTTGCGACATCGCCGACTTCCTGCGCAACCAGCCCGGGTGAGCCCGGCG
>JBEATZ010000152.1:0-3373 GCA_041161695.1 Planctomycetota bacterium
CCGGGCGCCTGAAACCTTTGTCGTGGCCTCGCGCGGGCCATGATGGAACCTGCCATGCCAGTCGTCTCGATCCTGCTGTTCGCCACGGGCTTCTTCCTCCTCGTGCTGGGCGCGGGTTGGCTGATCCGTGGCGCGGTGGCGATTGCAGGAGCTGCTGGCGTCAGTCCGCTCGTCATCGGTCTCACCGTCGTTGCGATGGGCACCAGTTCGCCCGAACTCGCCGTGAGCCTGCAGTCGGCGTGGCTGGGGCAGGCGGACATGGCAGTGGGCAACGTCGTCGGGAGCAACATATGCAACGTGCTCCTCATCCTCGGGCTGTCCGCGGCCGTGACGCCGCTGCTCGTGGCGCAGGAACTCGTGCGCCGTGACGTCCCGCTGCTCATCCTGCTCTCGCTCGCGGTCTGGGCCCTCGGCGTGCAGGGGGGGCTGCACTGGTTCCACGGCCTGGTCCTGCTTGCAGCCCTGCTCGTGCACACCATCTGGTGCATCCACGCGAGCCGGCGGGAGTCGCGACAGGTGCAGTCCGAGTACCGTGCCGGGTTCGGCGGCGATCCCGGCGGCTGGGTCAGGACGTCGATCCTGCTCCTCGGCGGCTTCGGCACCCTCGTGCTCGGGTCACACTTCCTTGTGGAGGGAGCGGTGGCCGTCGCGCGGTGGCTCGCCGTCCCCGAGACCGTCATCGCGCTCACGATCGTGGCCATCGGCACCTCCATGCCGGAAGTGGCCGCAAGCGTCCTTGCTGCCGCGCGCGGGCAGCGCGACATCGCCGTGGGCAACGTGGTGGGAAGCTGCCTCTTCAACCTCATGGGGGTGCTGGGCGCATCGAGCCTGTTCGCTGGCGAACTCCCGGTCGCTGCGGGGATCGCCACCTTCGACCTGCCGGTCATGGTCGCCTGCGCCATCGCCTGCCTGCCGATCTTTGCGCGGGACCGAACGATCGCCCGCTGGCAGGGATTCGTGTTCCTCGGCTTCTACGCCGCTTACCTCGTGTTCCTCGTGCTCGATGCCACGGGGCACGAGGCGCGGCACGGCTATGCCGCGGTGATGGGCGAGTTCGTGCTGCCGCTCACCGGCCTCACGGCCGTGGTCCTGGTGGTGCGTGCCCACGTACGGCGCAGAGATCGCTGAGCCTCTTGCCCTGTGGCGAAATGTGGATGCGCAGCTGTCAACTCGCCGAGTGGCGTGCGGTTCCGGGGCAGCTACCCTTCGCCGGTGGTTCGGGTACGTCCCCTGCTCCAATCCTCCTCTCCCATCGATCCATGAAGCCCGCCCTGTTCCTGTCCTTCGTGTCCCTCCTCGGCGCACCTGCGCTCCTCACCGCCCAGCAGGGCCGTCTCGTCGTCCCGCCGGAATACACCAGCACCGAGGCTCCCGGCAGCACCGGCTTCGGCTGGGGGCAGGGCACCACGCAGCGCCGCGTGCAGTGGATCTACGACTCGTCGTACTTCACCAACAACGGCGTCGACCACCCGATCCTCGTCAACCGCCTGCGCTGGCGCGCGAACGGCGCCAGCACCGTGGCCACCGGCACCTACAGCACGGCCACCGTGTCGCTTGCGAGCGCTGCCGTCGACTGCCTGTCGCCCTCGACCACCTTCGCCAGCAACCTCGGTCCCGACCTGACCACCGTCTACTCCGGCACGGTCACCGTGGCGGCCGGCCAGGGCCTCACGCCCAACAACTGGTACGTCGACCTGCAGCTGCAGACGCCGTTCCTCTACAACCCGACCCTCGGCGCCGACCTCGTGACCGAGATCACGATCCCCACGGGCTCCCTCACCGGCTCGACGCCGATCCACGACGCGGCGTTCAACTCCAGTGCCACCCCGCCGCTCAACATCCTCGGCGGCCGCGTCCAGTCCACCACGGCCACGGCCACCACGGGCACGACGCTGGTGGGCGGCCTCGTGGTGCTCGAGTTCGGGTTCGACTACCCGCCGGGCGTGGCCAACGGCCAGCGGTACGGCAACGGCTGCTACGACACGGCGATGAGCTGGTACGAGCTGTTCCCGAACGGCGGCTTCGACCTCGCCAATGCCGGCGTGCGGATGACCTCGGCAGGCAACACCTACCTCGTGGGTGGGCCCACCGGCACCTGGTTCACGCCCGTGGCTGCACCGCTCGCGATGGGTGACGACACCATCTCGCCCACGCAGTTGCTGCCCTTCAACTTCCCGTACTTCGGCGGCACCACCAGCACCGTGCAGGTCTGTTCCAACGGCTACCTGCTGCTCGTCCCGACCACTGCCACGACCGGCCAGTTCAACGCGACCTCGGCAGCACTGCTCAACGGTCCGGTCCGCTTCGCGCCGGCATGGACCGACTGGAACCCCTCGGCAGGCGGATCGATCCACTTCGACGTCGTGCCCGGCAACCAGTCGGTGGTCATCACGTGGAGCAACGTGCCCGAGTTCCAGCAGACGACCCTCAACAGCTTCCAGGTCGAGCTCGATGCCTTCGGCAACGTCGAGTACCGGTACCAGACCGTGGCCAACGTGGCGCGGCAGCTGCTCGTGGGCTGGACGCAGGGCACGCCCGCGCGCGATCCCGGCAGCCGCGACCTCACGACGGCGCTGCCCTTCCTCGCCCAGCCCGATGGCCTCGGCTTGCAACTCGGACTCACCGGCAGGCCGCGCATCGGCCAGACCTGCAACCTCGTGACCTCGTCGTTCCCTTCGGGCGCGACGCTGGGCGCCACGTTCCTGAGCTTCACCAGCTATCCCGCGGGCCTGCCCCTTGCCTCGCTGGGCCTGCCCGGATGCAGCCAGTACGCGGGCCTCGACAGCACGCAGGTGTTCTTCGTGACCGGCTCCACGGCCAGCATCCCCCTCACGCTGCCGAGCCAGCCGTCCTTCGCCGGCCTGCACGTGTACGGGCAGTCGCTCGCCTTCGCCCCGGGCATCAACCTGCTGGGCGCGGTGACGTCCAACGGCATCGACCTCACGGTCGACGTGCAGTAGGCGGCCTGCGCCTGCAGACGGTCACTGCGTGCTGCGGTGGCCGTCGCAGGTTGCGTCATCGGTGGCGTGCCTGCCCGTCACCATGCCCCACAGTGCCTCGCCGGTGATCCACAGCGCGAGGACGAGCAGCACGGACCCGACGATGGCGATGGCGTTCCACTCCTTCGCCCCCGCGACCTGCATGCCCAGCGCGGACACGGTCATGGCCATCATGAACACCATGGGGATGCCGACCACGAGGCGCAGCAGCCAGCCGCGCCCGGTGTTGGCGATCCACAGCGTGAGGCCCACGAGCGTGAGGCCTGCGAGCAGCTGGTTGGTGGCGCCGAAGAGCGGCCACACCACGAGGTAGGCGGGGATCGGCTTGCCCGCCGCATCGGTGCCGGTCTGAGCCATGAGCCAGAACGGCAGCG
>JBEATZ010000159.1:0-8811 GCA_041161695.1 Planctomycetota bacterium
GCGTGCACAAGATCGTGCCGGTGACGCCCAACCCGACCACCAACCTCGGCTTCGGCGAACTGGGCTCGAGCGGCATCAAGCCCTACTTCGCGGCATGCGGCCAGTTCTCGCCCGACCTCGAACTGCGCCTCGAGAACGCGCCTGCCAACACGGCCGGCATCCTGTTCTTCTCGCTGAACAACCAGCCCACGCCCATCGCCGGCATCGGCACGTTCGTCCCGTTCCCGGTGCAGGGCCAGCTGCCGCTGGTGTTCACCGACGCACGCGGCCGCTACACGACCACGCTGCCCGACTTCGGCCAGTACACGATCTACGGCCAGTGGGGCCTGATCGACACCGCGCTCACGAGCGGCGTGGTGCTCTCGAACGCGATCCAGATCGTCCTGCCCTGAGGCCTGCTGCCCCGACCGCGCTGGACGCGGCCGGGCGCAAGGGGATCAGCCGAGCACGTCGCGGATCAGCAGGTCGAGGCGACGCCGCGCGTCCGCGGTGATGCGCGCAGGATCGGTCATGATCGATCCCTTCATGCAGCCCCTGGCGCTCACGGGCTCCGACTCGGCGAGCAACCGCGCGAGTTCGCGCACCGTGGAACGCGCGCGCTCCGCGTTGCTGCGCACGACCTCGATCACCTTGGTGACGTCGACGTCGCCAGCCTCGGAGTGCCAGCAGTCGAAGTCGGTGACCAGCGCGATGGTCGCGTAGGCGATCTCCGCCTCGCGTGCGAGCTTGGCCTCCTGCAGGTTGGTCATGCCGATCACGTCGACGCCCCAGCTGCGGTAGAGGTTGGACTCGGCACGCGTGCTGAAGAGCGGCCCTTCCATGCAGACGTAGATGCCGCCGTCGTGCGCGGTGGCGCCCACGTTGCGCGCGGCCTTCAGGGCCAGCTTGCGCAGCGGCTCCCACACCGGGTCGGCGAAGTGCCCGTGGGCGACGCAGCCGTCGCTGAAGTACGTGGACTCCTCGGTGCGGCCGCGCGTGCGGTCGATGAACTGGTCGACGAGCACGAAGTGGCCGGGCAGGAGGTGCATCTGCATCGAACCGACGGCGGAGATGCCCACCACGCACTCCATGCCCAGTTGCTTCATCGCATGCAGGTTGGCGCGGAACGGCAGCTCGTGCGGCGCGATGCGGTGGCCGCGGCCGTGGCGCGGCAGGAACGCCATCTCCACGCCGTGCAGCCGGCCGGTCACGATCACGTCGCTGGGCACGCCAAAGGGCGTCTCGAGCGCGACTTCCTTGCGGTCCTCGAGGCCGGGCAGGTCGTAGATGCCCGAGCCACCGATCACTCCCAGGGTCTTCCTGCTCATGGTTCGAAGTCCTCTTCGTCCGGGGTGAAGGGAGCGGGCGCGTTGGTGTCCGGCACGGGACCACGGGGCCCTGTGCCACGTTCGTCGCGCGGGCCGCGGCCGCCCGGGCCGCGCGGGCCCGGACCACGGTCGAATCCGCCACGGCCGCCTCCGCCACCGCGGGGGCCGCGGTCGTACCCGCCGCGCCCACCACCGCCGCGCACGTCGCGGTCGTCGCGAAGCGGGCCACGATCCTGGGGCGCCTGCGGCGGCAGGCCCACGGGCGGCGACTCGGGCCGCGGCACGTAGTTGTCGCGCGGCCGGCTGGGGCCACGCGTCGGACGGCGCATGCCGCCGCGCGGCTCGGGCCTGCGGTCGCCGCGACCGCCGCGCTGCGGACCGCGCGACTCACCCTGCTCGCTCTCGGCCTCGAAGCCACGGCCGTCGCGCTCGTCGCTGCCGCGCTCGTACCAAGGCTGGGCGAACATGCGCTTCAGCAGCATCGTCGCATAGGCGCCGCGCGGCAGGCGGAACTCGAGCACGGCCATCATCTTCCCGCGGTGCATGTCATCGGGAGCAAGCTTGGGCTCGGCCATGTCCATGGGCTTCACCAGCGCATCGCGCGGCTCCTCCTTCCAGATCATCCCGGGCACCGCGTTGGCGAGGAAGTCGTCGCGGCGCAGGCCGCTGTGCGCGAGTTCGCCTTCCATGGCGGCACGGAACGGCGCACCGCCGCCAGCGCCCTCGGGGCCGTACAGCGGGGTCTCCATCTTCACGAGCTCTTCCTCGCGGCGCGGGTCGAGGTACTTCCATGCCACGAGGGCGCCCGCGAGCGTGGTGATGCGCAGGCGCTGGGCCGACGCGATCCACGGCCACACCATGCGGCTCAGCGCGCGGTTCCAGAGGAACGACTGGAACGCGAACGCGTGGATCACGCGCATGCGCTGGGGCAGCAGCTCGATGGCGCCGCGGAAGTCGTTGCGCGTGCGCTGCAGGTGCTGGAACACCGGCTCGTACACGGGGCCGCGCACGATCTCCATGCACGCATCCCAGTCGCCCCAGCGTGCACGCAACGCGCGCTTGAGCCGGATGTCGCCGCTGATGGCGACCTCCGACGGCTCGGCCACGAGCGAGTGCAGCGCCTCCTCGTGGTCGCCGCGCAGCACGTGCAGCATGGCAAAGCCCTGGCCGTGGCGCAGGCAGCCGAAGCGCTGGTCGTCGAAGTAGTTGGGGAATCCCGTCTTCACCAGCGACGGCATGTTGCGGCGCAGCGAGGCCGCCTGTGCCGGCGCCAGGTCGCGCACGACGATCGTGAACGCGTTGCCGCTGCTCATGCGACTCGTGATCGGACGGTCGGTGCGACCGATGCAGCGCACGCGCAGTCCCGGCCGGTCGATGTCCACGGCGCGGTCGGGGATGCTGATGAACTGCTCGGTGACGGCCTGCCGGTCCTTGAGGCCCGCGTAGGAGATCGAGCCGCGTTCGACGTTGCCGTCGCGCACGATCATCGAGAGCGCCTCCGGGGTGGAGAGCTTCTCCTTGCGCAGCAGGTGCACGAAGTGCTGCCCGCCGGGGTTCTCGGTGAAAGTCAGCTGTTCGCGGACCTGGAAGTCCGACGGAAGGCACTTCAATCGCATGGTGGTCTCCACTTGCTGCCGTGGCGCTCGATGCGGTCGAGTGCGCTGGCGAGATCATCCGGCAGCGGCGCGCTCACGTCCACGAGGGCGCCATCCACGTCGCGCAGCACGATGCGCGCTGCGTGCAGGAACATGCGCCGCAACAGCGGCGCCTCGACCACGCCAGCGCGGCGCTTGTAGCCGCTCTTGAGCGAGGAGAGCAGGAGCGGCGCGCCGCCGTAGTCCGCATCGCTGCAGATCGGGTGGCCGATCGCGGCGAGGTGCACGCGGATCTGGTGGCCGCGGCCGGTGCGCGGCAACACGCGCAGCAGGGTGTGGGTCGCAAAGCGCTTCTCCACCTTCCAGTCGGTGCGGGCCTCGCGGTGGCCCCTGCGCTGGGTCGCGGACGCGACGACCTTGCCGGGGCGCTTGGTGTCCGGGCCGAGGAACAGTTCGACCGTGCCCTCGTCCTGGTGCACGACGCCGTCCACGAGCGCGAGGTACTCCTTCTGCACGCCGCCGCTGCCGAAGAGCGCATCGAGGTGGCGCGCGGCCTCGAGGCCCTTGGCGAGCACGAGGCAGCCCGAGGTGTCGCGGTCGAGGCGGTGGGCGATGCGCAGGTCCGCGCCCGGACGCAGTTCGGAGAGCAACCCGTGCACGCCGCGCTCCTTGCCGCTGCGGTCCGGCACCGTGTGCATGCCCGCGGGCTTGTCCACCACCACGAGGTGCTCGGTCTCGTGCAGCACGGCCAACTCGCCCTTCGGCCGCGCGACCGTGCGCAGTTCCGAGGGGTCGATGCCGAGGTCGACCAGGTCGCCGGGATTCAGGCGGTGCCGTACCCGGGTCTCCTGGCCGTTGACCTTGAGCCTGCCCTCCTCGATCAGCCGCCGCAGTTGGGTCCGGTCGGCGGCCGGGAAGCTGCGCGCGAGGAAGTCCTCGACCTGCACCCCGATCAGGTCATCGGGAACCACCAGGTAGTGCGCGGGCAGGGTGACCAAGGGGCGAACAGGATACCGAGGGCTGCGAGGGCGATCCAACGGCCCGTGGGAACCGGTGGCTCAGGGCGCCTCGAGGGCCGCCGCAGGGGCCCGGGCGCCCACCAGCGAGCGCACGATGGCATCGATCGGCAGGGAGGGAGCCCAGCCGATGGCGCTGCGCAGCCGCGCGAGGCACGGGACGCGGCGCTGCGGGTCCGAGAACCCCGCCGGGAACACGGCATGGAGCGGCTTGTGCACGATCGGCGACCGCGATCCTGCGGCGACGCGCACGAGCCGGGCGAGTTCGGCCACGGTCACCTCGGCATCGCTTCCCACGTTGTAGGCGCCCGACACGGCAGGGTGCGCCATCAGGTCGCACAGCGCGCGCGCCGTCTCGCTCGCATGCGCGAAGCAACGGGTCTGGCTGCCGTCGCCGTAGACGGTGATGGGCTCGCCCCGCAGCGCCTGTTCGACGAAACGCGGCAACACCATGCCGCCGTGGCCGACCTGGCGCGGTCCCACCGTGTTGAACACGCGCGCGACCACGGCGTGCAACCCGTGCTGTTGGGCGAGGCCGGCAGCGAGCCACTCGCCCATCGCCTTGGCGCAGGCATAGCCGCCGCGCACCGAGGTCGTGGCGCCCACGCGCAGCTGCGCGTGCTCCACGAACGGCACCGGGCCGTCGCCGTAGACCTCGGAACTCGACGTGAACAGCACCGGCTTGTGCTGCCCTGCGCAGGCGTGGAGCACGACCTCGGTGCACCGGAGGTTGCGCTGCATGACGGTGGCAGGCTCGCGCGCGAGCCAGCCGACGCCCACCGCGCCAGCGAGGTGGAACACCACGTCCGCCCCCGCAACCAGCCGCTCCACCAACCGTTCGTCCTCGGCATTGCCGACGTGCAGCGCGAAAGCCGGTTCGCCCAGCAGGTGCTCGACGTTGGCAACGGCCCCGCTCGAGAGGTCGTCGAGCGCCTGCACCTTGCAGCTGCGCTGCAGCAGTTCCTCCACGAGGTGGGACCCGAGGAAGCCGGCGCCGCCGGTCACGAGCACGCGGGCGCCGGGCGCGAGGGCAGGGGCGCGGGGCTCGTGATGCGGTCGCATGGCTGGGATTAGAACCGCGTCACCGGGCGCAAGCGACCGACAGTTCGCGTCAGGCCGTGATGGACGACGCGGGCATGGGGATCCTTCCCGCCGACCAGCCGACGGCGGGCACGGACTTCACCCTTGACCGCGGGCCGCCGATTCCCTACAGAAGCCGCCCCGCAACGGCGCCCCCTTCGTCTAGCGGCCTAGGATCCGTGGTTCTCAGCCATGTGACAGGGGTTCAAATCCCCTAGGGGGTACCAATCGCCCGGCAGGCCCAGCCTGCCGGGCGCACCTTTTTCCGGGCAGCCCCTTCCGGGGCGCTCTCGCCCGGCATCGGATGCACGCATGGTCTGGTTTCGCCGCGAGGACCTCGAGGACCGGGAGCTCCGCCAACTGAGCCCCTTTGCCGCCCACAGCCGGGATGCCGGCGGCCGCCGCCTCGCCGAGACCGAGGACCCGCTGCGCACGGTGTTCCAGCGCGACCGCGACCGCGTCATCCATGCGACCGCGTTCCGCCGCCTGCAGCACAAGACGCAGGTGCTCGCCGCCTTCGAGGGCGACCACTTCCGCAGCCGCCTCACCCACTCTCTCGAGGTCTCGCAGATGGCCCGCAGCGTGGTCATCGCGCTGCAGCTCAACCCCGACCTCGCCGAGGCGGTGGCGCTGGCCCACGACCTCGGCCACCCGCCCTTCGGCCATGTGGGCGAGGAGGCCCTCGACGAGCTCATGCAGGCCCACGGCGGCTTCCGCCACAACGCGCAGGGCTCGCGCATCGTCGACGTGCTGGAGGACCGCTACGGCCACGGCTGCGGCCTCAACCTCACGCTGCTGACGCGCCGCTCGCTGCTCAAGGGTCGAGTCCCCGACGGCTTCCCGCTTGCAGCCGACCTGCTGCCGAAGCAACCGCCGCCGCTCGAAGCCCACATCGTCGACCTGTGCGACAAGGTGGCCTACCTCACCCACGACGTCGACGACGGGCTGCGAGCGGGGTTGTTCGGCGAAGCCGACCTGGAGCCGCTGCGGCTGTGGCGCCTCGCCCGCGAGAGCGCGGCGAGCGCCACGCGCCAGCGCATCGTGAGCGAGATGGCCTCGCTGCTGATCCACGACCTCGTCACCGCCACGGAAGCGGCCCTGCGCGACTGCCAGCCGGGCGCCTTGCTGCCCCGCATCGCGCACAGCGGCGAGATGACCGTGGCGGCTGCCGAGCTGCTGGAGTTCCTGCGCGCGAGGTTCTACCGCTCCCCGCGCGTGCTCCACGTCATGGAGGACGGCGCCGCGCGCATCCGCAGGCTCTTCCAGCGGCTCGTGGCCGACCCGTCGCAGCTGCCCGAACCGCAGCAGAAGCGCATCCCACGCGACGGACTGCACCGCGCGGTGTGCGACTACGTGGCGGGCATGACGGACCGGTTCCTGCTGCAGCAGACCTGAGTCCCCGGGGCAGGCCTCAGCCGCGGATCTGGAACGTGTCGGGCGTGGGCGCGCGCAGGTGCAGCCTGCGGCCGCTGACCGGGTGCTCGAACTCCAGCTCGGACGCGTGCAGCATGAGGCGGCCGCCGCGGTCGAGGCGGTTGCCGTAGCGGCGGTCCCCCACGATCGGGTGGCCGAGGTGCGCGAGGTGCGCGCGGATCTGGTGCATGCGGCCGGTGAGGATGCTCACGCGCAACAGGCTGTTGCCGGCGCCGGTGGCCACGCGCGTGAAGCGCGTGTGCGCGGGCTGCCCGGCGGGATCCACCTTCACCTTGGGGCCGTCGGGACGGCTGTCCTCGATGGGAAGCAAGGGCTCGTCGACGGCACCCTTCTCGGGCGCGATGCCGCCAACCACCGCCAGGTAGGTCTTCTTCACGGCCTTGCCGCGGAAGAGCTCTGAGCCGCCGCGCAGGCCCTGGGGCGTGGTGCCGATCACCACGAGGCCCGAGGTGCCGCGGTCGATGCGGTGCACGGGCGCCGGGTGGAACGTGGGCGTGAACAGCATGCCGAGGCGCGCGCGGATCCAGGCGGTGAGGTCGTCGCGGGTGCCGCTGCCGGGCTGGGAGGCCATTCCCGTCGGCTTGTCCACGACCAGCAGGTGCTGGTCCTGGTGCACCACCCCGGGCTCGGGTCCCTGCCAGCGCGCGGGCACGGACGGCGGGGTTTCCTCGCCCGACTCGCCGTCGCCCGTTCCCTCGGGCTCGGCCACCGCCTTCGAGGCCACGCGCAGGGCAATGCGCATGCCGCCCTGGAGGCGCAGCGAGGGCTCGGCCTTCGCGCCGTCCACGGTGATGCGCTTCGTGCGCAGCATCTTGAAGATCGCGCCCAGCGGCACGTCGTCCAGGAGCTTCCGCAGGTAACGGTCGAGCCGCAGGCCGGCATCGGCAGCATCGACGACGACTTCGCGCACGGGCGTGCTCACGCACGCAGCTTATGAGCGGGACGCGCGCAGGGATAGCATGCGCCGCCATGACCTTGGCCCCCGTGCTCCTCGCCTGCCTCGCGGCCTTCGTCCTCGCCTACTTCGTGTACGGCAGGCTGCTGGCCCGGCTGTTCCGCCTGGACAGTGCGTTCCGCACGCCCGCGCACGCACTGCGCGACGGCGAAGACTACGAACCCGCGTCTCGCTTCTACCTGCTGGGCCAGCACTTCAGCGCCATCTCGGCCGCCGGCCCGATCGCAGGCCCCATCCTCGCGTCGCTCTGGTTCGGGTGGGAACCAGCCCTGCTGTGGATCGTGCTCGGCTGCATCTTCATCGGCTCGATGCACGACTTTGCCGCGCTGGTGGGCTCGGTGCGCCACAAGGCTTGCTCCATCGCCGAGATCCTGCGCCGCAACCTCAACCCGCGCAGTTACGCGGTCTTCACGCTCTACATCTGGCTCGCGCTCGTCTACGTGGTCACCGCGTTCACGGACATCACCGCACGCGCCTTCGTCGAGAACCTCACCCTGTCGCTGCCCGCAACGGAGACGGCACCGGCAACCGAACTCCACATCGAGGGCGCGGGCATCGCGTCGAGTTCGATGCTCTACCTCGCCATCAGCCTCGTCATGGGCCTCGTGGTGCGCTTCCTGCGCCCGCCGCTCTGGCTCACGACGCTGGTGTTCGTGCCGCTCGTGGGCGTGGCCATCTGGGCCGGGCCGCACCTGCCCCTCGTGCTGCGCGGCAGCGACGCCCTGCCGGCGCTGCCCTGGGCCTGGGCCATCCTCGCGTACTGCGGCATCGCCTCGGTGATGCCGGTCTGGAGCCTGCTGCAGCCGCGCGGCTACCTCGGCGGGTTCTTCCTGTACCTCACCCTCGGTGGCGGCCTGGTCGGTTTGCTGCTCGCCAACCCCGTGATGCAGTGGCCCGAGTTCCGCGGCTTCACCTCGCCAACCGGCCAGTCGCTCGTGCCGTTCCTCTTCATCACGATCGCCTGCGGCGCCTGCAGCGGCTTCCACGGGCTCGTGTGCTCGGGAACCACCAGCAAGCAGCTCGACCGCGAGCCCGATGCGCGCCTCGTGGCGTACGGCGGCATGCTGCTCGAGGGCGTGGTGGCCGTCATCTCGGTGGCCACCGTGGCCGTGCTGGCGGTCGACTCGCCGGTCGCGAAGCTGGGACCGGACAAGGTGTTCGGCTACGGGCTCGGCACCTTCCTCACCGAGCTGGGCATCCCGCTGGAGTTCGCCGTGAGCTTCGGCATGCTGGCGTTCGCAACCTTCGTCTACGACACGCTCGACGTGTGCACGCGCCTCGCGCGCTACCTGTTCTGCGAGTTCACCGGCTGGCGCGGCCATCTGGCCGGCACCGTGGGCACGGTGGCCACACCACGAGGTAGGCGGGGATCGGCTTGCCCGCCGCATCGGTGCCGGTCTGAGCCATGAGCCAGAACGGCAGCG
>JBEATZ010000184.1:0-3025 GCA_041161695.1 Planctomycetota bacterium
TGCGGCTCACCATCACGCGCGCGGTGAGCGGGTGCTCCGGATCGAACATCCACTGCGCGAGTTCCAGCCGGCCGCTGCGGTCCCTCGGGAGGACGGGCGGCGCGACGAGGCCGGCGGTCACGCTGAGGAAGCCGCGGGGCGTGGGCTGCGGTGCGGGCGCGAGGTGGTTCCCGCGCATCATCACCGGCAGGTCGACGATGCTGTCGTCCCGCACGCACATGGCCGTGGGCGGCGCCGGCGGCACCGCGGCGCGGGCGCGCTCGGCGGCGAGGCGCGCGGACGCGAGGCGGTCTGCCTCGGCGCCCGGCAGGGTGCGCGCCAGTTCCTCCGCGCGCAGCGCGAACCAGCCACCCTTGCCGAACAGCAACTGGGCACAGGCTTCGAGCAGCGGGTCGGCGAGCTTCACGTCCTTGGCGGGGTCCGGTTCCGCACTGCGCGCCGCGAGGAACGCGGCGGCTGCGCGGACGAACAACTGCTGGTGTCGGTTCGCCAGGGCCGCGCGGTCCCCGGCAGCCGTGCCTTCGCCCAGCACCTCGCGGGCCACCGCAGCAGCAACGCCATCGGCGGGAGCCGCGGAGACCCCCTGGGGGTCGATCCACGCCGCGAGCACCGGTTCCCTCGCCTCCACCAGGTCGAGGGCCGCGAGCATCACCGAGCCGGGGAGCAGGCCAACCGGCAGGCGGTCCTGCGGCAGCAGCACGAACTGGTCGAGGTGGGGGATCGCATCCTGGCGCTCGAGTCGCAGCACGTGGCTCGCGTTGGGGAGGTCCAGCGTCGCCACCGTGCGCCATTGCTGGTGCTGCGGCATCCAGCCGCCCGTCGTCTCCTTCAGCACCTCGGTCGCGACCTCCTTGCCGTCGAGCAGCAGTCGCATGGGACGCGACTGCTCCGCGGCATAACGCACGGCGAGCACGTGGGAGCCTGGCGAGGGTACGCGCAGTTCGAACTCGACGAACTGCTCACCGCCCTGGCCGGAGTGCAGCACGGTGCACTCGGCAGAGCCATATCGCTTTGCGTCCGCGCGCAGGTTGGTCCTGGCCGCGTCTTCCGCCTGGTGCCGCTGCATCGTGGCGCGCATCGCCTCGGCAGCCAGCAGGTAGTCGGCGGATGTCGCGGCGAGGGTTTCCTGTGCCTGTGCGCGGATCGCGCGCTCCGTGGCCGCGAGTTGCCTCTCGGCCTCGGCTGCCGCGGCCTCGCGCTCCTTCCGCAAGGCGCCGGCTTCGGCGGTCTCGACCGGGCGCTCGAGCCAGGCGCTCACGTGGCCGAGGTGCTCGAAGTTCTTCGTGCTGCGGAAGATGCCGGCGAGCGCGTAGTAGTCGGAGGTCGGGACCGGGTCGAACTTGTGGTCGTGGCAGCGGGCGCAGCCGATGGTGAGGCCGAGGAACGTGCGGCCCACGAGGTCGACCTGTTCGTCGACCACGTCGAGCTGCAGCTTGTCCTTGTCCTGCTCGGCGAGCATGCGCGGACCGAGGGCGAGGAAGCCCGTGGCCACGTGGCAGTCGGGATCCGTGGCGGCCTCCGGCATCTGGTCGCCTGCAAGCTGCATGGTGGCGAACTGCCGGTAGGGCATGTCGGCGTTGAGTGCCTTCACCACCCAGTCGCGGTAGCGCCACGCATTGGCGAAGGCGAGGTTCTCGTCGAGGCCGTTGCTGTCGCTGTAGCGGGCGAGGTCGAGCCAGTGGCGCGCCCAGCGCTCCCCGTAGTGGGGCGAAGCCAGCAGTTCGTCGACGACAGCCGCAAACGCGGCATCGGTGTCGCGCGGGTCGGAGAGGAAGGCATCGAGCTGCTCGACGGTGGGCGGGAGGCCCAGCAGGGTGAACGTGGCGCGGCGCAACAGCGTGCGGCGGTCGGCCCGCGGGGCAGGCGCCAGGCCCTCGCGCTGCAGGCGGTCGAGCACGAAGCGGTCGACGGGGTTGCGAGAGAAGTCGCGGTCCTGCACCTCGGGAGGCGGGGTGCGCCGCATCGCCTGGAACGCCCAGAGGGCCGGGTCGTCCGCGGGCTCGTGGGGGGCCTGGGCCGGTGCCAGGCCTGCGAGCAGGCCGAGCAGCAACAGCGATGTGCCCGTGGTCTTCATGGAGCTCCAGCCGACCGTCTCGAAGCATATCGCCTGACGCAAGAGCACGTCAGGCGCCCACGGGATGATTGTGGCGGGTCGCGGCGCGCGCGCAATGATGGAGTGATGCACTGCAGCGGAACTTCGCGCCCACTGATCCGCATCGTCCACCTGCTGTTCCTGTCAGGTTTCGCGACCTTGGGCGCATGTTCTGCGCCGGGTGCGGTCCTCCGCGCGGAGGTGCTCGCTGCGCCTGCCCGCGCGAGCCTGCGTGCCCTCGCGCCCCTCGACGCACGCGTGTGCTGGGTCTCTGGCAGCGGCAGCACGGTGCTGCGAACCGAGGACGGCGGCCGCACGTGGCGCGCGGTCGGGCCGCGCGGGGGCGACGTCCTCGACCTGCGCAGCCTCGTCGCCCTCGACGACCGGCGGGCAGTCGTGGCATCGGCGGGCCAGCCCGCGCGGATCCTGCGCACGGGGGACGGCGGCGTGACGTGGGAAACGGTGCACGAGGAGCCGGATCCCGCGGCGTTCTTCGACAGCATGGCACGCGATGGCGATCGCATCGTGCTCTACGGCGACCCGGTGGGAGGTGCGCTGTACGTGCTCGCCAGCGAGGACGGCGGCGCGAACTGGCGCCGCGAGAGCGTGGGTGTGGCAGCGCGGGAGGGCGAGGCGGGGTTCGCCGCCAGCAACGGGCTGGTGCAGTTCGGTCCCGGTGGCACGACGTGGATCGCCACGGGCGGCGCCCCGGGCTCGCGTCTGCTCGCGCGCGACGCATCCGGCTCCTGGGCGGCAACCGACCTGCCGCTGGCGCGCGGTGAAGCCTCGCGCGGCGCGTTCGCCATCGCAACGGACGGGCGCGGAAGGATGGTTGCCGTCGGCGGCGACCACGCGAACCCGTCGGCCGCGGACGGAACCGCCGCGTGGTCGGACGACGGCGGCAGGACCTGGCAGCCTGCCGATGCGCATGGC
>JBEATZ010000196.1:0-4130 GCA_041161695.1 Planctomycetota bacterium
GGCTCCGGTCCCGAGCTGATGGCGGCGAGCAGTTCGTCCTTCACGCCGGCGAGGCCGTCGAGAACCGTGGGCGGCGCGAACAGCAGAACCGGCTCCATCTCCTTCACCTTCGGGTCCACCACCACGAGGTCGGCGCGCTCCTCCTCGGCATTGCGCGGGTGCACCATGCGCAGCGCGCGCTTGCGGATCAGCAGCAGCGCCACGAAGTAGCGCAGGCTGCGGGCCTTCTCGTCCTCGGTCTGGCCGAGGCGGTCGAACAGCATGCGCAGCGAGACGAGGTCGAGAACGGGCTCCTTGCTGCCGGAGCCGCGGCGCGTGGCGCGCCAGAACACGGGCGGGAAGGCGCACTTGCGGTCGTAGTCCGCGAAGCAGGCGTCACACAGGTCCCTGCGCACGCACGACGGCAGTTCGAGCACCGCCGTGTAGGTCTTCTGCGAGGGCAGCGGGCATCCCGGCTTCTCGCAGCGCGTCCGGTCCCGATTGATCTTCCAGTCTTCCACCATGGTGTGCCTTGGGTTACCTGCCGGACTGCGGCGTCCACGTGCGCGCCCACTCGGTCCATGCATCCGCGGTGCGTGGCCCGCGCGTGGCGCTGAGCCGCTGCAGCGCGTCCTGGGCGACCTTCTCGCCCGCGGCGTCGGACTCGGCGAGGCAGCGACGCAGGTACGAGACCAGCGCCTCGGCATTGCGTGCCTCGGGCACCGTGGCCAGTGCGGACGCAGCCGTGCGACGCACGAAGGAGTCCGCATCGCCTGCGAGCATCGAGCGCACGAGTGCGACGTCGGCGATGGATCCGCGCACGAGCCCGCGCACGGCAGCTGCGCGAACCGTGAAGTCCGGGTGCTGTGCTGCCGGACGGAGTTGCGCGAGCGAGGCCTCGGTGGGGTCCATGGCCGCGAGCGCGCGCACGGCGCCGCGCACCTGGTTCGCGTCCGAGGACTGCTGCATCTCGGCGAGGTCGGGGAGCGCCGGTACGCCGATGCGTGCACAGGCCTCGACGCCCAGTTCGCGCAACGGCCCCTGCCGGCTCTCCAGCAGGTCCCTGCGGATGCAGGGCATCGCGGCGCCGCCGAGCGCCACGAGCTGGGTCATGGCGCGCACCTCGACCGGGTTGGCGACGCTTGCTGCAGCGCGCTCGAACTCGCGGTCCGGGTCGCGCCCCTCGCGCACGACCACGATGTCGCGGACCAGCATGCGGGTGAGCCAGAAGGCGGTCACGGGGTCGGCGGCAAGCACCTCGCGGTCGGCGGCGAACGCGGGGTCGTTGGCGCGGTAGAGACGCTCCGCCTTGGCGAGGCGCTCCTGCTGGGCCAGTTCGGGCTTGCCCGGGTCGAAGCGCTGCACGCCCTCGGGCCCGCTCGAGCAGGCGACCCAGAGGACGATCGACGACAGGTGCATGGCCAACGACCAGCGCATCCCGATAACCTCTAACCGCATGGCGGCTCCGGCTCCAGCACCGCGCAAGACGATTGCCATCGAAGCCTTGCGCGATCCGGCGCGATTCCTCGACGCGCAACGGGCGTTCTACCGCCACGACCCGCACTACGTGCCGCCGCTCACCTTCGGCGAGAAGTGGACGGTCGACCCGCGGCAGAACCCGTTCTTCGAACACGCGACCGTCGAGTTCTTCGTCAGCCGCGAGCACGGCAGGATCACCGGCCGCATCAGCGTGTGCCGCGACCGGCTGCACGACGAGTTCCACGGCGACCGCGTGGGCTTCTTCGGGCACTTCGAGGCCGAGGACGAACGCACGGCCCATGCGTTGCTGGACCATGCCGCGCACTGGCTGCGGGAACACGGGGCCGAGGCGATGCGCGGGCCGGTCAACCTGTCGACCAACTACACCTGCGGGTTGCTCGTGGAGGGCGATCCCGGTCCTCCCGTGCTGATGATGCCCCACAACCCGCCCTCCTACCGGACGTGGTTCGAGGCGTGGGGACTCGAGAAGGCCAAGGACCTGCTGGCGCTCTGGGTCGACGGCCGGGACCTCGACCTGCCGCGCCTCGACCGCATCGCCTCCCACATCCGCAGGAAGCTGGGCGCAACCCTGCGGTCGGTGGACCTGAAGAACTGGGATCGCGAGGTCCAGGTGCTGTGGGACCTCTACAACCGCATCTGGGAGCGCAACTGGGGCTTCGTGCCGATGAGCAAGGGCGAGTTCCTGCGCCAGGCAAAGGACCTGAAGCCGCTGGCGCACCCGGCGCTCATGCACGTGGCCGAGGTGGCCGGGGAGCCGGTCGGATTCGTGATCGGGCTGCCCGATGCCAACCTGGCCATCCGCAAGGCGCGGGGCAGGCTGCTCCCCTTCGGCTGGTTCCACCTGCTCCGGGCGCACCGCACCCACCGCATCCGCGTGATCACGCTGGGCAGCCTGCCGGAGCACCGCGGCAACGGGTTGCCGACCCTGCTGCTCCACGAGGTGATCTTCCGGGGGCTCGCCAACGGCTTCACCGCCTGCGAGGCCAGCTGGATCCTCGAGGACAACCGGGACATGCTCGGCCCGCTCGAAAAACTGGGCCACAGGTGCTACAGGCGCTACCGCATCTTCGAGAAGAAACTGAACTGATGGACTTCAAGCTCAACCGTGGCGGCATGCCGCAGGTCCCGCCCCAGATGCCCGTGGTGCTGATGGTGCCCGGCTTCGGCATGGCCTTCCTCGGCCTGCTGCTCATCTACAACCCGGACCTCATCGCCTACATCGTGGGCGGCATCCTCGTCGTGCTGGGTGGCCTGCTGTTCCTCGCCGGGCTGCGCATGAAGCGCATGCTGGGCTGAGGGAGCGCGCACGGGCTCCGCGCGCCACCCGACTCTCCCCCTCAGCGCACCTCTTCCACCGCGGCAGCCGGCACGTAGCCGCTGCGCCCTGCTGCCTTCACGCGCGCCCAGTCCCCGCTCGTCCCCAGCCACTCGACGGCGGCACCCGGCGCCAGCGTCGCGAGCACGGGCAGTTCCTTGGCCTCGCGCGGCTCGGCACGCATGGCGGTCTGCGCCGTGACGATGGCGCGCGGCGGCCGCTGCGGACCGAACACCAGCAGTTCGGCCGTGAGTCCGAGGGCTGGCAAGAGGGCGATGGCGCCCGCAGCGCGGAGCGCAGGCCTGCGCCAGAAGACCACGAGGCCGAGTGCCGCAACGAGGTTGCACAGCACGCAGAGCGCGAGCAGTTCGAAGCCGGTGAGGGAATCGCGCAAGCCCTCCACGGCTGCGAGGAACGGCTCGGCCCCGTCTTGTTGCGGGGGCAACTGCTTCTCCACGAGCGCGAGGTTGGCGAGCAGTTCGGGATCGCGCGGCATGCCGAGGCGGGCGCACTCCCACGCCCAGCGCGCACGCGCCAGGTCGCCGAGTCGGTAGTGGCAGTTGCCGAGGTTGTAGAACAGGCGCCGGTCGGGAAGCGTGTTCGAGGCGATGGCCGCCTCGAAGCCCGCACGCGCTGCCGCATGGTCGCCCTTGCGCCAGGCCTCCATGGCTGCGGCCTCGGGCGACTGCACATCCTGCTGCGCGCGCAACGCATCGTTGCCGGCGAGGAGGCCCATGGCCGCGCAGAGCACCAGCGCACCGACCGCCGACCGCCCCGACGATTCCATGCGGCCCACGATCGCGAGCACCTCGTCGCGTCCCAGCACGGTGCCGCCGCCGTAGCGCGCAGCCACGCCCCGCTCGAGGGCCGCAGCCGCATCCATGGCAACTGCCTCGGCAATCCCTGCAGCCGCGAGTCGCTGCACGAGGTCCGGCCCGATCACCGCGGCACGCGTCGTGCCGAGTCGGTCGGCGAGGTAGTCGGCGAGCGCATCCGCAGGATCCGCGCCCTGCGCAAGGCGCTTCTGGCACTGCCCTGCCGCTGCGCGCGCGCGGCGCTGGCCTGCAGTTGCCTCGCGCCTGCGCAGCAACTGGCTGCGCAGCGGGAACGACAGCGCCAGCAACCACGGCAATGCGACCGCGAGGATCGCGAGCAGGCCGCCCGGGGTCGAAGGCAGGCGAACCACGCCATCCGGTTCGCGCACGTCGTGGATGTCGTCGACTCCAGGCACCGTGGCCTTTGCTGCCGCGGGAAGCGGAGCGAGGGTCGCGCCGGGGGGCAACGGCTGCACGTGCAAGGGAATAGCCTTGGTTCGGGCCGCCACGAAGGCCTCGAC
>JBEATZ010000210.1:0-4931 GCA_041161695.1 Planctomycetota bacterium
GGCCGGGAGCCCGTGGTGGGCCGGGCTGGACGACGAGCAGTTGCTCGACGTACGGCTCTGCGACCTCGGCTTGTCGATCGCCGGGAGCCCGCTGGAGCCGCACCTGCGGGCGCTGCACCGCGAACTCGAACAGCGCGGCATCCGCTTCCGCCCGCACTTCTGGATCGCCGAGCGCTGGTTCTGCCCCGACGGCGTGCCGGGCTTCGCAGTGCCCTTCTACCTGCTGCACCCGCGCCTCGCCCGGCTCGAACGGCGCTTCATGGGCGAGGTCGAGGGCGGCAACGCGCGCTGGCTGCGGCGCATCCTGCGACACGAGGCCGGGCACGCCATCGACAACGCCCACCGCCTGCGCCGCAAGCGCACCTGGGCGCGCGCGTTCGGCTCGCCCGCACGCGAGTACCCCGTGTGCTACTCGCCGCGCCCCGCGAGCAGGCGGTACGTGCTGCACCTCGGGCACTGGTACGCGCAGAGCCACCCCTGCGAGGACTTTGCAGAGACGTTTGCCGTGTGGCTGCAACCGGGCGCCCGCTGGCGGACCGAGTACGAGGGCTGGCCTGCGCTGCGGAAGCTGCAGTGCGTGGAGGACCTCGTGCAGCAGGTGGGCGCTGCCGTGGCGCCGGTGCGCACGAGGCGCACCGAGGACGGGATCGCCACGCTGAAGATGACGCTGCGCGAGTTCTACGGCGCGAAGACCGCGCACTACCGGGCCGAGGAGTCGCGCCGGCACGACGACGAACTGCTGCGGGTGTTCGTCCCGCGCGGCACCGGCAACCGGGGGGCGGGCGCCGGAGCGCTGCTGCGGCGCCTGCGACCCCAGCTTCGCCGCCTGCTCGCGCGACGCAACCGTTTGCATCCCTACGTGGTGAGCAACGTGCTGCGCATCGTCACCCGCAGGGCGCAGTCGCTCGGACTGGAGCTCAAGGGACCCGAACGAGAGGCACGAGGCCGCATCGTGCGCATGTTCGACGCCATCCTCTTCCGTTTCCTGCACGAGCCCGGCGATACTTACTACCTGTGAGGAAACTGCGCGTCGCCGTGCTGATGCACGAGAAACTGGTGCCTCCGGCCGCGGCCACGGACATCCCTGCCGCACGTCTCGAGGAGTGCCGCACCGAGTTCGACGTGATGCGCACCCTCGAACAGCTCGGCCACGAGGTCCGGAGCATCGGCCTGCACGACAACCTGTCGCACCTGCGCGACGTCGTGACCGAGTGGAAGCCCGACATCGCGTTCAACCTCCTCAACGAGTTCCAGGGCATCCTCGGCTACGACCACTACGTGATCGGCTACCTCGAGCTGATGAAGCTCCCCTACACGGGCTGCAACCCGCGCGGGATGATGCTGTCGCGCGACAAGGTGCTCAGCAAGCAACTGCTCAGCTTCCACCACGTGCCGGTTCCCATGTTCGTGCGCATCGAGCGCGGCAGGCGTTATGCACTGCCGCGACGACTGCGCTACCCGCTGTTCGTGAAGTCGGCGACGGAAGACGCCTCGCTCGGCATCGCGCAGGCCTCGATCGTCGACGACGAACAGAAGCTCAGGCAGCGCATCGACTTCATCCACGAGAACGTGCAGACCGACGCGATCGTGGAGGAGTACATCGACGGCCGCGAGGTGTACATGGGCGTGCTGGGCAACGACCGGCTGACGACGCTGCCGCCGTGGGAGATGAACTTCGGCACCATGACGCAGTCGACCGCCGGCATCGCGACACGCAAGGCGAAGTGGGACAAGGCGTACCAGCGCAGGCACGGCATCGACACGAAGCGTGCCGATGCGCTGCCCGCAGGCGTGGAGGACCAGTTGGCGAAGCTCAGCAGGCGCGCATACCGGGCGCTGCACATGAGCGGCCTCGCGCGCATGGACTACCGGATCACCGCGGACGGGCAGGTCTACCTGCTCGAGGCCAACAGCAACCCCAACCTCGCCGCGGACGAGGACCTCGCCCGGTCGGCGGCCAACGCGGGCATCGACTACGCAGACCTGCTGCAGCGCATCCTCAACCTCGGCATGTCCTACCAGGCCGAGTGGCGCCACTACGAGTGAACCTGCCGCCATGCGCACCCTGGGAGAACCCGGTTTCCACTGGCTGATGGCCGCCCTCGTGGCGGGCTCGCTCCTGCTGGACCAGCAGGCGCGCAGGGCACTGCCGACCTGGTCCAGCCCCACCGTCAGCATGGTCACCTTCGCCCTCGGGCTCGTGTGGGTGGGCATGGCCTGCCTGCACCGCATCCGCGAACTCGAGCGCCAGCGCGACGTGCTGAAGGACCGCATCGAGCGCCTCGAGCGCCGCACCGACGCGCTGCTCGACGATGCACGCCGGCGCCGCGACCTGCCGTTCCCGTGAACACGACGCCCTGACGGCTTGCCGCACGGCCGCGGCACCCCCACAATCCCGCGCCATGAACCTCCGCGCCCTGGTCCTGCTGGTGCTCGCGCTCGCCTGCGCGCTGCCGGCGCCCTCGGTGCGCGCGAGGTGCGGCGGTGGTACCGCCACGGTTGCCGCCGAGGCGGGCACCGAGTCCTGCTGTGGCACCGAGTGCCGGTGCACGCCGCAGGACTGCCCGTGCTCGGAGCCGGAGCGCGAGCCCGCTCCGTCCGACCCCACGGTGCCCCCGGCGCCGCGCGAGCCGCTCTCGCTGCCGATGCCGCGCGCTGGCGCACTGCAGGTGTCGGTCGTCCCGCCCGCGGCTCCGCCGGCCCTCGCGAGGGCAGCGAGTCCGCGCGCCCCGCCCGTGGCCGTGCACGTCCGTCACTGCGTCTGGCGAACATGACCGGCGAGCGCGCGGGATCCGTGCCGGGGATCCCGATCGTGCGCCCGCGCCGGTTCGTTCCCGCGTGCACGTGTCGTGCACGCTGCTCCAACACGCAACGGACACCACCATGAGATTCCTGCTTCCCTGCCTGCTCGCCACGCTTGCCGCGTGTGCCTCCGCCACCCACCACGACCTGCCTGACGCCCTCAAGGACGCCACGCCCATGACCACCAAGGGCGCGACGCTGACCGTGCTGGGCCTCAGCTGCCCCAACTGCGCCACCAACATCGACCTCAGCCTCGCGGCCCTGCCCAACGTGCAGGACGTGAGCGTCAACCTCGACACCGGCCTCGTCGAGGTCGAGTTCCGGGACGCCGATCCCAAGCCCAGCCCGCTGCAGCTCGCGACCGCAGTGCGCAACAGCGGCTTCACCATCGTCGCCGTGAAGGGCAGGTGAGGACCATGCTGCGCCCGCTCCATCGCATCGCCCCGCTCGCGGTCCTGGGCCTCGGCACCGTTGCCATCGCCCAGGAACCCATCAACACCACGGCCGCGACCCAGCCGGGCGTGGGGAGGCTCGTGATCCGCGAGCAGTTCCGCTGGCTCGAGTCGAACGAGGGCTTCGAACCCGGCGCCGGCGAGACCACCGAGTTCCAGTCGTGGACATCCGTGTTCTACGGCCTGCGCCACGACTTCGCGCTCGGCGCGGAACTGCCGATCCGCGCCCTCGACATCTCCCCGGGCGACGACGACCTCGACCACGGCAGCCCGCGGTTCCTCGCCAAGTGGCGCTTCCACCGAGCCGACCTCGAGGCGCTCGACACCGAGCGCGCGAGCCTCATTGCCGGCGTCCGCGCGGAGACTGACGACGAGCTGTCGCTCACGCCCGGATTCGCCAGCGACTCCAACGACCCGATCCTCGGCGCCGTCTACACCACGGTGCGCGGGCGGCGCGGATTCAACGGCGCGCTGGTCGGCACGTTTGCGTCCGATGGCGATCCCGACGAGATCCGCTACGACGCAGCAGGCCTCTACCGCATGAGCCCCGAGGTGTTCGCGGCCGACACCGAGGCCGGCTGGTACCTCGCCGTGGAGCTCAACGGCCTGTACGAGTCCAACGGCGACAACGAGGTCATGTTCTCGCCGGGCCTCATGTACGAGGCGCGGCGCTGGACCGGGGAACTGTCGGTGCAGCTGCCGTTCCTGTCCGAGGTCGACCACCGTCCCGAGGTCGACTGGACGCTGGTGCTGGGCTTCCGCATCCTGCTCTGAGCGCAGGATGCGCGCTCAGTAGCGGTTGGCCTCGACCGGCCACGACATCGCGCGCTCCCACACGACGTTGCCGCGCCGGTCGAACTCGCGCACGCGCTTGTTCTCCGCGACGAGCGTGTTGCCGTTGGGCAGCCGGTCCGCGTCGCTGGGCTGGTTCAGGTTCTTGAGCTCCCACACCACGCCGCCTTCGCGGTCGAGCTCCTGCACGATGCCGCGCGTGCGCATCACGACCAGCGTGTTGCCGTTGGGCAGCCGGTCGGCATCGTGCACGTTGGCGAGGTTCTTGATCTCCCACACGACCTCGCCAGCGGGATTCACCTCGATCACGCGGTCCTTCAGCACGTCAGCCACCAGCGTGTTGCCGCCGGGCAGGCGGTCGGCATCGAAGGGCTTCACCTCGCGGTCGTACTTCCACACGATGTTCTTCTCGCGATCGACCTCGATCACGCGGTTGCCGTAGGTGTCGCAGATCAGCGTGTTGCCGCTGGCGAGGCGATCCGCGTCGTTGGGGTTGCGCAGTTGCTCGAACACCCACACCTGCTGCCCCTTGCGGTCCAGCTCCTGCACGCGGCTCACGGAGTACTCGGTGACGAGCAGGTTGCCGTTCTCGAGGCACTCGGCGTCCCAGGCGCCGTACATGTTGGGCACCACGTGGACCTCGCGGCCCTGGTCGTCGAGCTCGACCACGCGGTTCTCGCCGAAGTCGGCGACGAGGGTGAAGCCGAGCACGGCACCGCTGCCGACGCCGAACTCCACGTGCACGACCGAGGCGGTCGGCACGACGGCCGTGCCCACGGTGGGCACCACCATCGCCTGGTGGGATGCGGAGCTCGCTGCGAGGAACCCGACCAGTCGGTCACCGGACGTGAGGTCCATGCGCACGTGGGGCACGGCGTCCTGCTC
>JBEATZ010000219.1:0-5172 GCA_041161695.1 Planctomycetota bacterium
CCCAACCCGAACCGCGCGATCTTCGGCGAAGAGCCGACGACCACCTCGAGCTCGGGCGCCCAGGGCAACATCATCACGACCAACCCGCCGTGCTCCCTGTCGCCGATCAACCTGCTCGTGCAGGGCAACCCGTTCGGCTCCACCCAGGGCGTGGTGGGCATCTTCGGCAACCAGTTCCAGGGCACGTTCGTGGGCCCGCAGCCTCCGCCCACGCAGCCTCCGCCCCCGCCGCCGGCATGTCCCTTCGTGGTGCGCCAGCAGGTCGGCCACTTCCTGTACGTGCTCGACCGTGACAACCGCCAGGTCCTGGTCCTGAACAGCAACCGCTTCACGGTGCTGGATGCGATCCGCCTGAGCGACCCGGTCAGCATGGCCATGTCGCCGAGCATGAACCGCCTGGCGGTCACGAACTTCGCCAGCTCGACCGTCAGCTTCATCGACATCAACCCGCTGAGCTCCTCGTTCCACCAGGTCGTCGCGGAGACCCGCGTCGGCCGTGGCCCGACCGGTGTCGCGTGGCAGCCGGACGGCGAGGACGTGCTGTGCGTGAGCACTGGCGCGAACCAGTTGTCGATCATCTCGGCCGCCGACTTCAACGTGCGCCGCACGGTGGCAGGCTTCCTCAACGCGCCCATCGAGGTCGCGGTGACGGAGCGCTTCGTCACCAACGGCTTCACCCAGGGCGTGTACTACGCGTACATCCTCAACGGCAACGGCACCGTGGCCGTGTACGAGTCGGGTCCGGACGGCGTGAACGGCATCGGGTTCAACGACGTGGTCGGCACCGTGCCGAACTACACGTTCACCCGCGCCCGCTCGATCGCGTTCGACTACAGCTCGAACAACGGCTCGGTGCTCATCGGCCATGTCGACACCAGCGGCCTCGGCCAGGTGTCGCGCCTCGACCTGAGCTCGGCTCCCAACGGTCCGCAGCCCCTCAACCCGAACAGCGGCGGCTTCATCCTGCCGCCGACGTACCGCCAGAAGGAATGGTCCGTGGGCGCCCGCTTCGGCGGCATCAACCTGTCGAACCCGCGCGCCGACCTGCTGTCCGGCAACTCGGTGGTCGACATCGCCCTCGACGACATGATCAACTTCGGCGGCGCCCCCGGCCAGCTGACCCAGTTCAACACGGGCTACGACAACACCCCGTGGCGCCACTCGGGCAAGCACAAGCTCAAGCTCGCGGGCGGCGCCGGCGTGTCGGCGATCCAGCCCAAGCTGATGTTCGTGGGCCTCTCGGACGTGGGCAAGGTCGACGTGTTCGAGTACAGCACGGGCCGCCGCGTCACCTCGATCCAGGTGCCCGGCATCCGCTGCGTGTCCAGCTACTGGCGCCAGTGATCCCAGCCTGAGCGGTCGGACCGCCGACCTGCACCCACGCGAGCCCGGACTGCCGGGCTCGCTGCGTTTCTGGGCTGGGTGCGTTTCTGGCCGGCTCCCGCGCCCATGGCGTCCTCCTGCGGCTCCTTGCCACGGCTCCACCACACGTCGGTTGCCGCGCGCGGCTTCCCGTCCCAGAATCTCCCCATGCCCGATGGAGCAACCGTGCGGCAGATGTTCGCGGAGGTGGCCGATGGCTACGACCGCGCCAACCGCATCCTGTCCGCGGGCATCGACGTGCTGTGGCGCAAGCGTGCCGTGGCCCTCGCCGGCATCCAGCCCGGCGAACGCGCCCTCGACGTGTGCTCGGGCACCGGCGACCTGAGCCTCGCGCTGGCGCGCGCCGGCGCCGTGGTGACCGGCAGCGACTTCTGCCCCGAGATGCTCGCCCACGCAGCGCGCAAGGTGGAGACGTGGTCGGGACCCCACGTGCCGCGCTACCTCGTCGCCGACACGCTCTCGCTGCCGTTCCCCGATGGCGGGTTCGACCTGTGCACGGTGGCCTTCGGCATCCGCAACGTGGCCGATCCCTTGCACGGCCTCCGCGAGATGGCGCGCGTGGTGCGCCCGGGTGGCCGCGTGCTGGTGCTGGAGTTCTGCAAGCCGCGGGTGCCGCTGCTGGCGCAGGCCTACCTGTTCTACTTCCGTCGCATCCTGCCGCTGGTGGGGCGGGTCGTGTCGGGGACCGACAACGGCGCGTACCACTACCTGCCCGACTCGGTGATGAAGTTCCCCGAGCGTGCCGAGTTCCTCGCGCTCATGGAGCGCGCGGGACTGCGCGATCCCCGCATGACCCTGCTCACGGGCGGCATCGCCGCGATCTACCGTGGCGAAGTCCGCTGAGAAGAAGGCAAAGTCGTCGAAGCCGGTGCAGCCGGCCAAGGCGGAGCCTGCACACGGCTACTTCGCGTGGTCGCGGGACCCAGCCGTGGGCTTCTTTGCCGTGCTGCCGCTGTGGCTCCTGTACGAGTTGCTGCGCATCCGCCTCACGCCCGAGGAACGCAATGGCGCCGAGATCCTGCTGGTGCAGGCCGTCGAGCAGGTGGGGCCGCGCGGGCACCTCGTGCTGAGCGCCATGCTGGCACTGTGCATGGTGCTGGCTGCGCGCTCGCTCGTGCGCAGGCAGGTGCCGTGGCTGCGCGTGGCCATGGTGTCGGCGCTCGAGGGCACGGTGTACGGGCTGCTGCTCGGTCCGTTGTCCGCGGCCCTCGCCTCGTCGGCTGCGCGCGTGCTGAGCGCTGCGCCTGCGCAGGCTGCCGATTCCATGCGCCTGCAGCAGGACCTCGTGGGGGCCATGGGGGCCGGCATCTTCGAGGAACTCCTCTTCCGCCTCGCGTTCATGTCCCTGCTCATCTGGGCCTGGGGCCGCGTGGGCCGGGTCCTCGACCTGCCGCAGGCTCTCGGCGGTGCGCTGGCGGTGGTGGTGAGCGCCGTCGTCTTCTCGTGGTTCCACCACGTGTGGGGCGAGCCCTTCACCATGTCCGCGTTCCTGTTCCGCGCCATGGCAGGCGTGCTGCTGGGCATCCTGATGATCTTCCGCGGCTACGGCGTGTGCGTGTACACGCACGTGCTGTACGACGTGCACTACTACCTGACCCGTTCATGACCAAGCGCAGCTTCGCGGTGTGTTTCTGCGGCGGTTCCGGCATCGCCTACGGCATGCGCCTCGTCGAGGTGCTGCTGCGCAGCGGCCACGAGGTGCACCTCACGGCCACCGGTGCGGCCCATCGCGTGCTGCTGCACGAGGCCGGACTGGCCATCGACCTGGCGAAGCCCGACCTCGGCGCATTGTTCCCGGCCGAGTTGCGCAGCGGCTTGCGCGTGCACGATCGCGCCGCGGTCGAGGCCGCGCCCAGTTCGGGCAGCGCAGGCATCGCGGCCACGGTGCTCATCCCGTGCTCCATGGGCACGCTCGCGCGCGTGGCGCACGGCTTCAGCTCCAACCTCGTCGAGCGCGCTGCCGACGTCGCACTCAAGGAAGGGCGCCAGCTCATCGTGGTGCCCCGCGAGACGCCGCTCTCGCGCATCCACCTCGAGAACATGCTCAAGCTCGCCGAGCTGGGCGCAGTGATCCTGCCGGCCATGCCCGCCTTCTACCACCGGCCGCAGACCGTCCAGGACATGGTCGACTTCGTGGTGGGCAAGGTGCTCGATCGCCTCGGCGTCGCGCACGAGTTGTTCGCGCGCTGGCGCACGCCCGCCGAGCCGAAGCCGTCGTCGGTGTGGAACGAAGGGGAGGAATGAGCGGGGGCGCCACGATCGCAGGGTTCGTGCGCAACAGCGCTTCGCTGGTGAAGCTGTCCCACAGCGTCTTTGCGCTCCCCTTTGCGCTGTTGAGCCTGCTGGTCGCGACCGGCGGTCGTCCCTCGCTGCGGCTGATGGGGCTCGTCGTGGCTGCCGTGGTGTGTGCACGCACTGCAGCCATGGCCTGGAACCGCTGGGCGGACCGCCACATCGACGCTGCCAACCCGCGCACGGTGGGACGCGAGATCCCGCGCGGCGCGATGAGCGCCTCGAGCGTGCTCGCGCTGGCGCTCGGGAGCAGCGCCGCCTTCCTCGCCACCTGCTGGCTGCTCGGGCCCGTGTGCCTCGCCATGGCGGTGCCGGTGCTCGGCTGGCTGCTGCTGTACAGCCACGCCAAGCGCTTCACGTGGCTCTGCCACCTGTGGCTGGGCATCGCCCTCGGCCTGTCGCCGGTCGCCGCCGCCGTGGCCGCGAGCGGCAGCCTTGCCTCCGCATGGGGCGCGCCAGCCTTGCTGGGCGCGGCCGTGGCCTTGTGGGTGGCAGGGTTCGACGTGCTCTATGCGTGCCAGGACGAGGCCTTCGACCGGGCATCCGGCCTGCACTCGATTCCTGCCGTCTTCGGTGCGCGCGCCGCGCGGTGGGGCAGCCGGTTGCTGCACCTCGGCGCCTTCGTGCTGTTCGCCGCCTATGGCAGCGCTGCGGGGCTCGGCGTGGGCTGGGCCGGTGGCCTCGTGCTGGCCGGTGGCCTGCTCGGCTGGCAGCACTGGCTGCTGCGCGGCGGCGACCTCGCGCGCATCGACGCCGCGTTCTTCACCGCCAACGGGCTGTTGAGCGCGGCCATGTTCGCAGCCGGCTGCATCGACCTCTACGCTGGGTGACCGAGAGCCATGGCCACCCCGCACCCCGAACGCGAACTCGACCGCGCCCGCAAGCTCGCCAAGGCGGGCCTGCCGCAACTCGTCATCGCGTGCGGCAAGGAAGCCTTCTTCCGCGGCGAGGCCATGGACCTGCTGCTCGCAGCAGTGCCCAAGGACGCCGAACTCGTGACCATCGAGGGCCTCGACGTGGCCGACACCCGCGGCGGCGGCGTCGAGGACGAACTCGAGGACGCCGAGGAGGCCGCGGCGCCGGTCGTCGCGAACGCCGGGGCCGTGCCCGAACTGCAGGTGCTGCGCGGCGGCGGCTTGTTCGCCAAGCGCGCGTTCCTGGTGGTGCGGCGCGCGGACAAGTGGGTCAAGCGGCACGGCACAGCCCTGCTCGCCTTCCTGCCCAAGGTGGCGGCTGGCAGCGGGCTCGTGCTCGAACTGCAGTCGCTCGACCGCCGCACCAAGCTGGCGAAGGCGCTGGACGCGGCCGGTGAGTTCCTCGAGTTCCGCGAGCTGTACGAGCGGCCGTTCGGGCGCGACGACGGCGAGATCGCGGGAGAACTCGTGCAGTGGGTGGTGCAGCGCGCATCGGCCATGGGCGTGCCGCTCAGTGCCGAGGCAGCGCTGCTGATGACCGCCCAGGTGGGCAAGGCGCCGTCCGAACTCGCTGCCGAACTGC
>JBEATZ010000223.1:0-16591 GCA_041161695.1 Planctomycetota bacterium
ATCGCGCGCCTCGAGGAGTACCTTCGCGGCCTCGGCATCGCGACCCATGCGGCGATGGTGCGTGGCGAACAGCAGCGCAGCGTCGACCCGCGCACTCGGTTCCTCCCGCTTCGCGAGCCCTTCCACGAGCTGCGCGACTGCGGCATCGAGCGCCAGCTCCGAGGCGGCCTGCACGCGGCGCCGCAGATCGCGCAGCGAGACCTGGTCTGCACCTCCGGCAAGCAGCTCGACCGCGCGCGCCTCCTGCTGGGTGTCCACCAGCACCAGCGCGAGGGCACAGCGTGCCTCGACGTCCGAGGGTCGCTGCCCGAGGCGCGCAGCAAGCAGTTGCGCCGTGACGGCAGGGTCGCCTGCCTCGACGGCGAGGCTCAGGGCCAGTTCGTCGAGTTCCGCACGCGTCTCCGCGTCGAGTCCTGCGAACAATCCGAGTGCCTCTGCAGCACGGCCGAGTTCGCGGAGGACCTGGAACAGCATGGCGAGTTCCGGTCGCCGCAACGGCTCACCCGACCCGCGCAACCTCGCAACCGACTGCTCCACGAGCGCCGGCAGTGCGCCGCGCTGGCGCTCGACGGCCACGAGTTGGACGAGGGCGTGCAGCTGGTCGCGATCCAGCGGGGCCACGCGCAGTGACTGCTGCAGCTCTGCTGCGGCATCCGCGAGGCGGCCTGCACGCTGCTGCCACAGTGCGCGACGCAAGTGGCAGTGGAATGCATCCCTGGGTACCGCGCCGTCGGGTAGGTGGAGTTCCAGCGCCACCTCGTACAACTCCAGCATCCCGGCCAGCAGTCCTGCGCGCCTCGCGTGCACGGGACCGAGTGCGGCCACCTCGCGCAGGTCGGCGGCAGCGGCCTCGCGCGCCCCGATCGCAGCCTGGAGCTGGGCACGGTGCAGGATCGAGGCGGCACGCGCATCGGCGTCCATGGCCGCAAGGTCGAGACCGGCCATCGCCTCGAGCGCTTCCTTCGGACGTCCCAGCAGGTCGAGCACACGGATGCGCAGGGTGCGCTGGGCTGCCGCGATCGCGGGATCTGCAGCGAGCCGTGCCACCTCGGCGAGGTCGCCCTCGGCCAGGGCCAGTTCCATGCGGTGCAGTGCGGATGCGTCCTGCCACGCAGCACGGAGCGCGACCACGTCGCCGCGGCGCGCAAGCTCGCCCTGCACGGCCTCGCGGATCGCCGCGTCGCCCTGCGGGACCCCCTGGGCGGCAGCACCGGAGCCGAGCCCGACCACCGCAACGGTGAGGAGGGCCGCACCGCGGGGCGACACGCTCCGCATCGGCATCGGCAACCGCCGCAACAGCAGCGCGAGGAGGAAACAGCCGAGGCTCAGGGCAACGAACATGGCATCGAGTCGTTCCACCTGGGGTCTGGTGGCAGGAACTGCAGCGTGCGTGAGGTAGAGCTCGCGGCCGAGCGTGCCGCTCACCGAGAAGTCGCCGTGGGCGGTGCGCATCGCGATCTCCCGCAGCGCGGCAGATGCATCGCGCGTCCGCTGGCCCCGCGGCATCGGGTTCACCACGGCACCGGAGGCGAGGGGGACGCCGGCGATCACGTCGACGACCTGGGCCACGCCGTCGGTGGCCGGCGGCCAGGACAACCATGCCTCCCAGCGTCCGCCGCCGCGCGCCGCGAGCGGCGCCGAGGCTTCGTGGCCGCGCAGCCGGACACGGGGCTGCTCGGGCAGGCTCACGCCAGCGGGCAGCGTGAGCGCGACACGGACCCCGGCTTCCTGCGCGGTGAGTTCGAGCCTTGCCGTGCGACTCGCGGCTGCGCGCCCGGCACTGCGCAGCAGGTCGGCGAGGAACGCGCCGTAGGCCGGATCGGCGCGCAGCGGGCCGCCTTGCGGGCCCAGCGCCTGGCCGGCGAGCACGAGGACGCGACCGAGGCCCTGGTCCCAGCCCACCAGGTAGGGTTCGCCGGCGGCCGTGCGCAACAGCGTCTCGGCGCCCGGTCGCACCGAGGCCTCGACGAGACCTGCCGTGGGCGGCAACTCGTCGGAGCCGAAGGCCGCGACGGCCTCGGACTGGGCCGCGCGCGCAACCACCGTGGACTTCTCCTGCACGGCAGGCAGCAGCGCGGTCTGCGGTTCGCGGAACTGCAGGTCCGGCAGTTGGAAGCGGTCCGGGCACGCGTAGAAGCGACCGCGGCCCCACTGCGAGAGGCTCAGCAGGAACGGCGAGTTCGCCTGCGGGCCGATGAGCACCGTCGAGATGGTCTGGCCGGCGCCGGCCATGCGCCGCGCGAGCGCCTCGAACGGGCCGCTCTCCACGCCGCCGTCGGTGAGCACCAGCACGTGCTGGAAGCGCGTGCGGGCGTTGAGCAGCGCGTAGTACGACTCCTCGAGTGCGTCGTAGATGATCGTGCCGCCGCCTGCCTGCAGGCGGTTGATGGCGCGCGTGATCTCGATCGTGTTGGTGGCGGGCTGCAGCGGCGCGGCCCAGCGCTTCGAGCCGTGGAACTCGACGATGCCCACCTTGTCGTGCGGCTGCAGCTTCTGCAGGGCGAGGCGCGCGACCTCCTTGGCGAGCTCGATGCGACCGCCACCCATCGAGCCGGAGGTGTCGAGGATGATGACGAGGCCCACGGAGGGATCGCGTCGCTCCTCGCGCTGCGGCATGCGGACCGGCAACAACTCGGCGAGCGGCGATCCCGCGTAACCGCCCGGACCGAGGTTGGCATGGGTGCCGCCGAGCACGAGGCCGAGGCCATCGCGCGCCAGCGCTTCACCCAGTTGCTGCTGCGCCGAAGCGGGCCAGCCGCCGGCGGGGACGTCGTCGACGAACACGGCACTGCACGCAGCCAGCGCATCGCCTGCGAGCGGGTCCGCCGGATCCGCGGCGACGAGTTCGATGCCGTGGCGCGCCACGGTGGCCGCCATTGCCTCGCGGCGGCTCGCATCCGCGGCGAGGTGCAGCACGCGCAGCGGCGCGTCGACCAGCACCGCGCTGCGTTCGGTCTCGGCAGGCGCAGGCGCGGCGCCGTCGACACCGACTGCGACCGTGAAGGGCACGGGCCCGCTGCCCGGCACGACGACGTCGAGGGGGATCGTCTGCGTGCCCGTCGCGAGGGAGACATCCGATCGCGCGAGCACGGAACCTGCCGTGACCACGACCTGCGCCGGCGCCGGCCTCGCCGCCGTGACGGTGACGAGCAGCCGCAGGGGCTCACCGGGGGCAACGCGAGGCGCATGGCTCACGCCGTGCAGCACGAACTCGGGTGTCGGCGCGCCGTCCACCTTGCGCACCTGCAGGCCGATGCCGCGGCGCTGCAGCAGGTTGCCGGCGGAGGCGAGGGCGGCGCCGTCGTGACGGCCGTCGGTGAACAGCGCGATCGAGCCGGCGGCACCCTCGGGCACGAGGGATGCAGTCGTGCGCAACGCCGCCTCGAGGTCGGGCGTCGCGTCGGAAGGCACGGGGGTCATGGTGCCGGGCAACGCAACGAGCGGGACGCTGCCTGCCGTGACCACGTGGAACGGGTCGGCATGGTGTCCCTCGCGCCAGCCCGCGAGCGCCTCGGCCACGCGCGCATCCTGCGGCACGGCCACCACGGCCACGCGGTGCACGGGACCGGGCCCGGCGCGGAAGGGCCCGGCGAGCGCCACGGCAGCGCAAAACACGGCAAGGACCTGCAGCGCGCCCACGAGCAGCCGCTGCCAGCCGGGCAACGGCGCGCGCGAGCGCAACGCCACAACGGTGACGGGCACGGCGAGCAGGGCCGCACCGAGCAGCCATGGATGGGAGAGACTCATGGCATCCGCCCCCGGTGGAACCAGAGCGCGTCCAGTGCGAGGGCGAGCAGGAGCAGCGCCAGCAACCACGGCGCGAGTGCAGTCGCTCCCTCGTTTGCCTCGGTGCCCGCATCACCATCGGGTTCGGAAGCGACCGGGGTCACGAGCGCGGCCGCCGTCGGCTCTGCGACCTGCAGGGCCAGCGGTCCACCAGCCAGGCCGAGGGTCATCGCGCCTGCCTGCTGCGGCACGGTGCGCAGGGCGCCGTGCTCGGCCAGTTCGCCGCTCGCGGGCGCGAGTCCGGCGGGGACGGCGAGCGGCACGCCCGCGAATGCGACGATTGGCTCGGGACGGTTGGCGAGGTGGCACAGGGCCGCGCGCAGCAGCAACGGCACGTCGCCATGGGTCTCGGGTTCGAGCAGCCAGCGCACCAGGTGGACGCGCAACCATTCGTTCGCGGCACCTGCGGCTGCCAGCACCGCGCGCTGCGTGAGGTCCTCGACCCATGCCGTGGCGCCAGGGAGCTCGGGCAACGCCGGGGCCTCGCGCAGCTGGCGGTCGCGCAGGGAGAGCGCCACGGGAGATGCCTCGGTCAGGTGCGCGAGCCGCGGGCCCGCACCAGCACCCTCGTGCACGACCAGCCGCGGCCTCGCATCTTCGGCGTCGACGGCGGCCACCACGACCTGTGCCTGCGCGGGATCCGCCTCGAGGGCGAACTCCGCGTCGACCGCGAGCAGTGCGCGCAAGGCGGTTGCCGCGAGGCCCTGCAGCGAGTCGTCGAGGTGCACGCGGCACGGCTCGGCGGCAGGCACCGCGAGTTCGACGCGGTGGGCGCGGTCGCCGGCCTCGAGGGCGAGGGTCACGCGGCCACTCGCGAGGAAGGGTCCCAGTTCGACCTCTGCGAACTCGTGTGCGATCGCCGCAGCCGCGAGTTCGGTGTCGCCGGCCCTCAGCACGAGCCGCGCACCACTTGCACCGCAGCATTGCACGGCCAGCACGAACCGCCCGTCCTCACCGCGCCTCCACACGACGCCTTGCAGTGCGCCGAGCACCTGCCCGGGGGCGCGGAGACTGCGCACGCGGATGCCGCCAGCGACCTCGGGCGCAGGCGCGCCGGACGCACCGATCCACACGATCTCGTCTCCCTCGCGCAGGAGCCGCGCTGCCGCAGCCCATGCAGCTGCGGCGCCCGCAGCGCCGGACACTGCACCGGGCAGGACACGGACGGCAGCCGGCGGTTCGTCGGCACGCAGCAGCACCGCGGGATCCGCCGTGGCCGCGAGCACCATGCCGCGCGGGCCGATGCCGTGCCGTTCCGCGAAGTCGCGCGCCATGGCGAGGCGTGCCTCGCCCTCGGCGCCGGGCGCGGGCTCCACCACCACGATGCGGGAAGGGCGCTCGAAACCGCTGCGAGGATCGGCGATGGCCAGCAGTCCCGCGAACCCAGCCACGAGCGCGAGCAGCAACGCGAGCCAGCGCGACGGGCTGCCCAGCAGCACGCGCGGCTGGCGCACGGCGCCTGCCATGCGCAGGAACAACAGCGTGTCGACCTCCACCTGCCGCAACCGGATCCGGAGCAGGTGCAGGGCCAGCACGGAACCCGCGAGGGAGCCCGCGAGCAGCAGCAGCGTCGATGGCGCGAGCCCGAAGAGGTTCATGCCTGCATCACCCCGTGCTGGAACAACGCCGCGAGCTGCGGCACGACGGGCGTGTCGGTGAACAGTTCGAGGTACCCGCCGCCTCGCGACCTCGCCGCATCGGCGAGTTGCTCCGTGAACGCACGGTAGGCAGCCTGGTGCCGGTCGAGCAGCGCGTCGTCGACGCTGAGTTCGAGCGAGCCTCCCTCTTCACAGTCCACGGCACGCACCTCGCCCAGCAGGTGCACCGGCCGGTCCTCGCCACGGTGCACGGGACGCAACAGCAGCGTGCGGTGCGGCAGCAGGCGGATCGCATCGGCCACGGCGGCCGCACCCTTCGGGTCGAAGCCGTCGGTGACCAGCACGCACAACCCCCGGCGCAGCTTGCGCGCCGCGAAGCCGCGCACGGCATCGGCAAGGCCCGTGGTGCCCGTCGCGGGCAGCGATGCCAGCCACGCGAGCAGCCGCTGGAACGCGTTCTTGCCGCTCATCGGCGGCATGGCGCGCAGCGGCTCCGACGCAAAGGGGTACACCGACACGCGGTCCATCTGGTGCAGCGACACGTACGCGAGCGCCGCCAGTGCACGGCGTGCGACGATGCTGCGCTCCGGCACGGAGGCCGCGGCAGCACCACCGGGCCCGCGCGCCATCGACGCGCTCTGGTCGAGCAGGAAGTGGACGGGCAGGTCCTCGTCCTGCAGGAACAACCGCACGAACACCTTGTCGAGGCGCTGGAACACGTGCCAGTCGACCGTGCGGAAGTCGTCGCCGGCGACGTAGGGACGCATGTCCGTGAACTCCTGCCCGGCGCCGCGTGCACGCGAACGCTGCTCGGCGTGCCTGCCGCCTGCAGGCACGCTGCGCGCAACGATCCGCAGCGCCTCGAGCGAGCGCACGAAGGCCGGGTCGAAGAGTTCTGCCGGCGCGACGGTCACGCGCCCACGGTCTCCAGCGCAGCGCTGCGCTCGAGCACCTCGCGCAGCAGCACGTCGGTGGTGAGGCCGGCGCCGAGTCCCTCGAAGTTGAGGAGCATGCGGTGGCGGAGCGCGGGCACCGCGGCCTTGCGGATGTCGTCACCCGAGACGGCAAAGCGGCCGTCGCGAAGGGCATTCACCTTGCCGGCCAGCACGAGAGCCTGCGCGCCGCGGGGGGAACTGCCGAGCTGCACGTACTTGTTGACGCGTTCGGACGCATAGGGGCTGCCGGGCTGCGTGGCCATCACGAGCCTCGTGGCGAGCCTGCGCGCCGCCTCGGGCACCGGCACCTCGCGCACCAGCTGGCGCATGGCCACGACGTCCTCGGCGGCCGCGACCGCGGGCACCTGCGGCGGCATCGCGCCGGTGGTGCGGTCGAGGATCGACGCGTACTCGTGCTCCTTGGGGTAGCCCACGATCAGCTTGAAGAGGAAGCGGTCGAGCTGCGCCTCGGGCAGCGGGTACGTGCCCTCCTGCTCGACGGGGTTCTGGGTCGCCAGCACCACGAACGGCTTCGGCAGCGCCCGCGTCTGGCCGCCTGCCGTCACCTGCAGTTCCTGCATCGCCTCGAGCAGTGCCGACTGCGTCTTGGGGGTCGCGCGGTTGATCTCGTCCGCGAGCAGCAGGTTGCAGTGGATCGGACCGGGCTGGAAACGCACGCTCTTCGCGCCGCCCTGCCCTTCCTCCAGCACCATCGTGCCGAGCACGTCCGCGGGCATGAGGTCGGGCGTGAACTGGACGCGGCCCTTCTGCAGGTGCAGCGCGTCGCCCAGCGCCTTCACCAGCATGGTCTTGCCGATGCCCGGAACGCCCTCGAGCAGCACGTGACCGCCCGCGAACAGCGCGACGAGCACGCCGTCGACGACCTCGTCCTGGCCCACGATCCACGTGTGCACGGCCTGCTGCAGGTCCGTGAAGGTCTTCTGGAACCGCGCGGCCTGCGCGCGCACTGCTGCTGTGTCGGTCATTTGCCCTGGTTGGGTACGGGAGACGGGTTCGTGGGAGCTTCCTGCTGGCGGAGCCAGCGGTGGTACGCATCGAGCAGCGCGGGCGCCGCGAGCGGCGGGCGATGGCTCTGCACCGTGGCCGGGCGGCCCGAGCCGCCGGGAGTGGCCGTGCCGGCGTCCGCATCCTGCGGTCGCGGCGGGATCTGTTCGATCGAGGTCTTGGCGGTGCCGGGGTTCGGCTGGCCGCGCACCTGGTCCGGGAGGCGCAAGCCGAGCACGAGGGATGCGGTGCCGCGCGACTTCTTGGGCGGCGTGGGACCACCGCGACCCTGGTCGGGCGGACCGTCGCCGGAGATCGAGAGTTCGCGCGCTGCGGGACGCTGGTCCTGGCGGCGCATCGGCATCAGGCCGCCGCGCTGCTGCTGCTCGTCGGTCTCGTCCTCGATCGGCTCGTCCTCGATGTCCGGCACGTCCTCGCGCTCCTGGCCGCGCGTGAGGTCCTGACGCTTGTTGCCCACGGGCGCCATCCTGCCGCTGCCTCGCGAGGGACCGCTGGGCGCGCCTGCGCTCTCCGCGGCCTTGGCGTCCTGCTGCGTCTCGGCCTTCGGCTGCGCCTTCTTCTGCTGCGGCTTCGCGACCTTCGCCACCGGCTGGGGTGGCTGCGGGGTCGGCTCGGCGGCGCTTGCCGCAGCGGCACCCTGGCCGCCGCCGGACCGGCTGGCGCCGGGAGCCGCCGAGGGCGCGGCCTTGGGCGCACCGCTGCGCGCACCCTCGCCCGCCTGTCCGCCTGCAGCAGCTGCCGCACCCGAAGCCGCCGGCTGGGCCGGTGCGGGCTCGTCCTTGGGCGGCGGCGTGTCCTCGCGGCGCTCCTCGGGTCGCGCCTCGGGCGGCGCAGCCTGCCGCTGGGAAACGGGCTCTGCGCGGCGAAGCTCGTCCTCGCGGCGCGCCTCGGCAGGCTGGCGCTCGCTGCGGGCCACGGTTGCAGGTTGCGATGCCGGGCCGAAGTCGTCGAATCCCTGGGGGGCACGATCGCCGATCCACGCGGGGAGCCACCAGCACCATGCGCAGAGCAGCGCAGTTGCGAGCAGGGCACGGCGCCATGGCAGCGGCTCGCGCACGGGTTGGCTGCCCACGTTGCCGGTGTCGACGCGCGCGAGGGATGCAAGGCCGTCCTCGATGGCGGCGCGCGCAAGGCCTTCACCCTGCGCGCTCGCAACCGGCTCGGCACCGGCGAGGTCGAGGGCAGCGCTCAGCCGGTCGCGGTTGTCGTTGGCGCGATCGCAGGCGAGCGCCGCCGCGTCGGCGCCCACGGTGATGCGTCGCGCGCGCACGAACGTCGCGGCCACTGCCGTTCCTGCCACGGTGCCGGCGAGCATGCCCACCGGCAGCGCCCAGTGCAGGTCGTTGCCCAACCAGGCGAGGGCAACTGCCACCACGCCGGTGACGAGCGCCGCACGCGGCAGGTTGCGCACGGCGCGCGCGAGCACGACATCCAACTCGCGTCGCAGGCGCACCGAGCTCACGGCCAGGACGGCCGGGACGAGGGCGACCGCGATGCGCTGGTGCGCGGATGGGTCGCGAACGGTCACTTGCCAGCGCCCTCCACGCGCACGGCGGCACAGTGGATCACGCTGCCCGAGCCGTCCTCGACGACGACCACGACGCGCAAGCGCTTCGGATCGGGACGCACCGGGCGCACGGCAAAGGGGCCGCGCTGTTCGTAGGTGAGCACGAGGTCGTCGAGCGATGCCTCCAGTTGCTGCAGGTCGACCTCCGCCTCGAGGGCGGCGCCGGTGGCGAGCTTCGCACCGGCGGACGGCGTGAAGGACGCACGCGCCACGTGATGGTGGAACAGGATGCCGTTCCTGCCGGGGAAGGCGAGGAGGTCCTCGGTGAGGACCACGCGCACCACGTACTGCGTCGCCTTCGCGTCCCCCGCGGGCTGCACGGCCACGCGTGCCTTCACGGACCTGCCCTCCAGCACGGCGCTGGCCTCGACGCGCGCGAGTTGCGGCCGTGCGAGGCGCGGCTCGACCGCGGCGGTGTACTTGCGGAAGAGGTCCCCTGCCTCCTCGGCCTTGCCGCCGCCCTCGATGAGTTCGCTGCCGTCGAGCACCAGCGTGGGCGTGCTCTGGACCGCCAGCGCGTCGGCGCGCTGCAGCGCAGCCGGGCTCACCATCGGCTCGGGCGCAGGCACGGGCAGGTGCCACTGCACGAGCACGACCTCGTCCTCGTCGAAGTACTGGTCGAGCGCATCGGCTGCGAGGTCCGCGGCCGCGCACGGCGGGCACATCGCACCGGTGAACAGCTCGACGAGCGCGGTCCTGCCGGTCTTGCGCACGGTGGCGGGATCGCGCGGGATCGGCTGGAACGAGGGCACGCGGCCGTCGGCACGATCCTCCAGCGCCGCGAGCAGGTCGCCGTCGGGATGCAGGACGCGGTGGGCGCGCTCGAAGGCCACGAAGCCGGCCTCGCCGGTGTTCCTCATGTCGAGCAGCGCGAGGAAGTAGCGGCCTGCGGCCTGTTCCCACTGGCCCTGCTCCTCGTGCCAGCGACCCATCTCCAGGTTCGCGTTGCCGTCGACGGGCATGCCGAACACGGCGGCCAGCAGGTGACGGCGCGCTTCCTTCAGGTCGCCGGACTCGCGGGCGAGCCGCCCCAGTTCGAGCCGCAGCTTGTGCGCGGCGTTGCCGTCCTCGTCCTCGCGCGCCACGGCGAGTCCGGCCTCGGCGATGCCCTTGCGCGCGGGAGCGAGGAGCGGGTCGCGTTCGAGGTCGGCGAGGATCTTCACCGCCGTGGTGGCCTTGGCCTTCACGGGCGCGGCGCGGATCGCGGCCAGCGAGGCCTCGAGCGTCGCCTCGGGCGCGTTGCCCTGCTCGCCCAGGCGCTGCAGGAGCGCCGCAGCGGCCTCCGCAGCCTGCGGCGCATCGGGATGGTCGGCGAGGAAGCGGCGCAGCGGCTCCGGGTCCTCGGTGCCGAAGAACGCGCGCTGGAACGCAGCATCCAGCTCGGGGTACTGGGGGGCCGCGGGCATCGCGAACAGCACGCGCGCAGCCGCCGGCTGCACCGTCACGACCATCTGCTGCAGCACCCTGCCACCGATGCCGCCGTCGTCGCCGGCCTCGGAACCCATCGGCCGGAACGGCGTCCACTTGCCGAGGTCGAGGAACGGCGTCACCACCGCGCGCGACACGACGCCATCGGCATGGCCGGCCTTCGCGGCCAGCGAGGGATCGATCCACGAGAACGGTTCGCGGGTGTGCAGACCCAGCATGCCCCGCGCGCCGTTGCCGAAGTCCACGGGCACGCGCCAGCCGCGCTCGCGGTCGGTGCCGAACGCCGCGGAGGTGATCGCCTCGGAATCGGGCGGCACGGGCCCGTCGGCCGTCGTCGGGGGCAGCAGCCGCAGCCGGCTGCCCGGACCGTCGAGTTCCACGTCCTTCCGGCCGAAGGCGCGGATGCCGAGGATGCCGGCCACCGGCACCTGCTGCAGCTCGTCCGCGTACTGGGCGGTCAGGCCCTCGAGCCACGTGTCGCGCTTGGCGCGGAAGGGCACGGCCGCGAGGGTGATGTCGCCGAACTCCACGTCGGCCTCCTCGCTCCGCAGCGCACCGCCGGCATTGCGGTGCAGGTAGAGCTCCAGCGACGTCGCCAGGTCGACCAGCAGGTGGCAGTAGTAGACCTTCTCGCCCGCGCGCAGCGTGACCCGCACCATCGGGCGGCCGTCCACCCAGCGCACCGGCGCCTCGAGCACGGAAGGCGTCGCAGCGGGCTGCTGGGACCGCAGGCCACCGGACGGTGCCAGCGCGGCGACGGCGCAACCGAGCAGGGCGGACAGCATGGGATTCCGGCGCACCATGGGGCGCGTCATCTTGCCGGATCCGGGACCAACTGGCGAGGGGCGAGGACAACGGCTCTTGGCGCGGATCGACGCCGTCCGCTACCGTCGGCACCCAACATGGCTCGCCGCATCGACACGTATCTCAAGGACCTGTTGCCGGAAGAGAAGTTCGCGTTCTACGAGAGCGTGCGGGACTTCGCAGATGCGGAGATCGCCCCGCACCTGCTGCACTGGGAGCGCGAGCACGTGCTGGTGCCGCAGGACGCGATCGCGCGGATGGCGGGCATGGGCCTGTTCGGCCTCCCCATCGACGAGCGGTACGGCGGCCAGGGCGGCGACCACACCGACCTGATCCTCATGGGCCTCGCGCTCTCCTACCACAGCCAGTCGGTGGCCATCACGCCGGGCGCGGCCATCTCCCTGGGCGCGAAGCCGCTGCAGTTGTGCGGCACCGACGCGCAGAAGAACGCCCACCTGCCCGACCTCGCCGCAGGCAAGCGCATGTTCGTGTTCGGCCTCTCCGAACCCGGGCGCGGCTCCGACGCCGCCAACCCGCAGGTGACGGCCGTGCGCCGCGGATCCAGCTGGGTCATCAACGGCGAGAAGTGCTGGTCGACCAATGCCCGCTGGGCGAGCCACGTCGTGGTCCACGCCCTCACGGACCCCAACGGCCGCAACGGCAAGCGCTCCACCTGCTTCATCGTGCCGATGGACGCCAAGGGCGTCTTCTACCAGGAGATGAAGGGCAAGAAGGTGTGGGAGCAGTCCTCCACCGGCCAGATCATGTTCGAGAACGTCGAGGTCGGTGACGACGCGATCCTCGGCGCCGAGAACGACGGCTTCAAGGTGATGGTGACGACGCTCAACGGCGGCCGGTTGTTCATTGCCGCGCTGGCGCTGGGCTCGCTGGCCTTCGCGCTCGACAAGTGCCGCATCTATGCCGAGGAGCGACTCCAGTTCGACGACAAGCCGATCGGTCGCTTCCAGCGCGTGCAGGACGTCATCATCGACATGGACATCGCGCTCGATCGCAACCTGACGTGGCTCATGCACCTGTGCCGCAACTACGACCGCGGCACGCTGGTGCGCGAACAGGCTGCCAAGGTGAAGGTCGACTGCTCCCGCGCGGCCAGCGAACTGCTGGGCCATGCGATGGAGATCTGCGGTGGCGTCGCGTGCCTCGACGAGTTCGGCCTCATCCGCCACCACAACGACCTGTTCGTGACGCGCGTGGGCGAGGGCTCGAACTTCGCGCTCAAGGACCTGATCGTGCGCCCGCTGCGCGAGGCGTGAGCGCCTGCGCGGCCAGCCACGCGGGCCGTCAGACCACCGCCAGCTCCCAGATCTCCACCTTCTCCCGCGTCCGTCGCCCGGGCGACGGCTTCACCCGGCGCGTCATCTTCTCCACCAGCCTGAACCGACCGCGGTCGAGCTCGGTCTGGATGGGATGCGGCACGTCGGGCTGCGAGAGCTCGATGATGTTCGAGAACACGAAGACGATGCGGCCGCCGGGCGCGAGGCGCTGCAGGCACTGCTCGTAGAACCGCTCGAAGAAGCCGTCCTGGAAGTACATCGCCAGGTCCAGCGTGCGGCCCACTTCGCCCTTCATCCACGGCGGGTTGGACACGATGAGGTCGATGGGACCGCGATCCGTGCCCAGCAGGTCCGCGTGCTGGAGTTCGATCGGGGGCGCTTGCGGGAGCCTCCGCAGCTGCCTTGCCACGCTCTCGATCGCGTTCGGGTTGATGTCCGTGGCGAGGACGTGCCTGAAGCCCGCCCTGGCCATCTGCAGCGCCAGGATGCCGGAGCCGGTGCCCACGTCGATCGCCCGGTCGCGCGCGCCGCGGTACTTCGCGAGCCACGTGCCGAAGAGCTCCAGGTGCTCCATGCGGGCTGGGATGTACGTGCCGTAGAACGGGTGCACGCGGTGGCCCAGCACGGGGAAGTACACGCCCTGCTCGTACCAGTCCCAAGCGCTGCTCAGGACCCTTGCGTCCTCGACCGGCAGCGCGAAGTCGGCGTGGTCCGGGTACAGCTCGGCCAGGAAGCCGGCGCGCGGCGCGTCGGGGAGGGCCACCCTGCGGCCGACGACGGGCACGAGCAGGCGCCTCGAAGCGGACGTGAAGGCTTCACGGAAGGTGCGCTTCTGGACGTAGTCCGCGCTCTCGCCCGGGTCCCCCAGCGCCACGCGCAGGGCTGCGAGGATGTCGAGTCCGGTCCCGAACCGATCGGTCACGATCAGCGAACGCTCCTCGCACAGCCACGACACGGCCTGCGCCGTCGGGACGCGCTGGTCGACAGGCTGCGCGCGGTGGCGAAGGACGGGCTCGGGGCGGTGCAGGGCGGCAGGCATCGGGCGGATCGGGGCAGGCGAGGAGGGGACGCGGCGGGACGGCATGGATGTGATACCTCGCGAGACCGCCGGCTACACGCTCTCATCGCCGCGCAGCCCGATCTCGGGCGGCAGCTCGCTCACGAGCCGCGGCTCAGCCCACTTCGCCGGGCCCGGGCCCGTTGCGCAACAGGTCGAATCCCGCATCCATGCCGATCCGCGCGCGGTAGCGCTCGCCCACCCGCGCGGCCACTTCGGCGGCCCTGCCGGGAGCAACCAAGGCGATGGCGCAGCCGCCGAATCCTGCGCCGGTGAGGCGCGCGCCATACACGCCTTCGCACGAGCGCGCGGCATCGGTGATCACGTCGAGTTCCTCGCAGCTCACCTCGTAGTCGACGGCCGTGGAACGGTGGCTCTCGTTGAGCACGGCGCCGAGCGCCGGAAAGTCGGACGCGCGCAGTGCGGCGACGCCGCGGCCGAGGCGCCGCATCTCACCGATGACGTGGTGCGCCCGGCGGTACAGCACGTCGTCCATCGCATCGCGCACCTGCTCGAGGTCGGCCATGGCGTAGTCGGCGAGGTGCGGCAGGTCGCGCACCTGGGCCCGCAGCACCTCGTGCGCCTTGGCGCACTGTGCGACGCGCTCGTTGAAGCCGGTCTTCGCCAGCAACCGCGGCTTGCGGGTGTCCATGACGAGCACCTCGCATGCGGTGCCGTCGAAGGGCACGTGCTCCCAGCGCGGCCCAGAGCAGTGCAGCCACAGCACGTGGCCCGGCTTGCCCAGTGCGGAGGCGAACTGGTCCATGATCCCGCAGCGCAGGCCGACGAACCCGTTCTCGGCGCGGTGCGCGAGCAACGCGAGCTGCTGCCGGTCGAGGCCCGTGCCGTGCAGCGTGTCGAGCGCCACGGCCGTGGCCACCTCGATGGCAGCGGAGGACGACAACCCTGCGCCGATCGGCAGGTCGCCGCCGAACACGAGGTCGACGCCAGCTGCCTTCCCGGTGCGGTGGCCATAGGTGTGCCACACGCCCAGCGGGTAGCCGGCCCAGCCCCACTCCGGCTTCGTGCGCGTGCCCACCTGGCTGCCGTCCACCTCGACCACCAGCGGCTGGTCGATGCTGCACAACCGGATGCGGCCGTCGGTGCGCAGCCGCGCCGCCACGTACACGCCCCGGTCCACGGCCATCGGCAGCACGTCGCCGCCGTTGTAGTCGAGGTGGGCGCCGACGAGGTTGACCCGGCCCGGTGCGAAGAAGCAGCGCGGGGCAGGATCGCCCCATGCCTCGCGGAACCGGGCGCGGATGGCGTGCAGCAGCTTCGGTCGATCCGGGGCGTGCATGGGTTACGGAGAGTGAACCTCATGCTATAGATGCGCGCCAGCCAGCCAACCGTGATGTACCCGCGCTTCCTCGCCCTGCCGCTGCTCGCCGCCTGCCTGCTCGCGCAGGATCCGCCCGCAACCAACGAGCCGACGACCCCGCCGGAGCGCGCCGAGGAACCGCGGTTCGTGCAGCTCGCCTGGCCGCGCGACCGCGCGCGCGTCGTTTCCGTGGTGGCAGGGCGCAAGGTCACCCTGGACGAGGTGGCGCAGCACATCGAGGAGCGGCACCAGCCCCGCTTCCGCGAGTACCTCGCCACCGTCGAGGGCCAGCGGCTGCTGGCCTCCGACCTCGTGGCGCCATGGGTGAGGCACCATGCCGACATCCTCGCCCTGCGCGAGGAGGCCAAGGCGCGCAAGCTGGACCTCGAGACGGCCGAGCCCGTGCTCAGCGATGCCCTCAAGGCCGGGTTCGAGGGCTGGCTCGCCGCGTACACCGATGACCTCGCCGCACGCGGCATCACGACCGAGCTCTCCCAGCAGCGCGTCAACCGCCTGCTGGCCGACTGGCAGATGCGCAACGGCCTCGGCGCCGAGTTGCAGGGGTGGCTCGACTTCCTCACCCGGGAAGAGGCTCCCATCGGCGAACTGCGCGAGTACTTCGTCGACAACGCCCGGGCCTTCGGCGGCAAGGTCACGATGGCGCACATCCTCGTGCAGCACCGCGATGCCGGCACCGGCATCCTGCTGCGCGACGACCTGCGCGCAGCCGCGTTCGCGCGCATGGCCGACGTGAAGTCCCGGCTCCGCCCGGATGCCTCCAACTTCGGCGAACTCGCCAAGCTGATGTCCGAGGACTCCCGCACGGCGCCCTCGGGTGGAGTGCTGAGCGGCGTGGAACGCTACGACCAGCGGCTGCCGGCCGTGTTGTGCCGCACGGCATGGGCGCTCCGCGACGGCGAGGTGAGCGACGTGGTGGAGAGCCAGTACGGACTGCACCTCGTGATGCGCATCAAGTTCGACCAGCAGCGCTTCATGCTGTTCACGGACGCAGCCATCCCCACCGTGCGCCAGTTCCACCACCGGGACCTGCAGGAGCGCACGCTGTTCGGCGCTCGCGAGAAACACCGGGTCGAACTGCAGCTCTGACGCCCTTGCCATCGGCGCGCAGCGCGCAGCCACGGCCGCGGCACAAGGTCTTGCGGAACGGACAGGAAGCACGGCCATGCGCTGGGTAACGTGACGCGACCGCCATGGTCCTTTTCGCCCGCGACGTCGAAGCTGCAGCCAGGGTCCTCGCCAACAGGGTCGTCCGCACGCCGCTGGTCGCGTCGCCTCGCCTGTCGGAACTGCTCGGCGCCGAGGTCTTCCTCAAGCTCGAGAACCTGCACTTCACCGGCTCCTTCAAGGACCGCGGCTCCTGCAACCGCATCCACCACCTGCGCGAGCAGGATCCGCACCTCAAGGGCGTGATCGCGGCCTCTGCCGGCAACCATGCCCAGGGCGTGGCCTTCCACGCCGGTCGGTTCGGGATCCCCGCCACCATCGTGATGCCGCAGACGACGCCCTTCGCCAAGGTGGAGCGCACCGAGGCGCTGGGCGCGAGCGTGGTGCTGCACGGCGAGTCGCTCCTCGAGGCCGGCGAGAAGGCGCAGGAACTCGTGGCCGAGCGCGGCCTCACCTTCCTGCACCCCTACGACGACGAGCACATCATCGCCGGCCAGGGCACGTGCGCCCTCGAGATGCTGGAGGACCAGCCCGACCTCGACGTGCTGGTGATCCCCATCGGCGGCGGCGGCCTGTGTGCAGGCATGGC
>JBEATZ010000236.1:0-10509 GCA_041161695.1 Planctomycetota bacterium
ATGGGGGCGAGGATGCTAGCGGCCCCTGCGGGCATGGCGAGTGCCTCGTGGCAAGCCGGCGTGGAGCGCCGCGGGACCGCCGGGCATACTGCTCGCCCCCCGCAACCACCCATGTCCGAGCGCACGCAGACGTACACGCCCGCCGCCATCGAGCCCCGCTGGCAGGCCTTCTGGGAACAGCACAAGGTCTTCCGCGCCGCGAACCCGGGCGACCCGGACTTCGACCCGCGGAAGCCCAAGTACTACGTGCTCGACATGTTTCCCTACCCCTCGGCCGCGGGCCTGCACGTGGGGCACCCGGAGGGCTACACCGCCACCGACATCGTCGCGCGGTACAAGCGGCAGAAGGGTTTCAACGTCCTGCATCCGATGGGCTGGGACGCCTTCGGCCTGCCCGCCGAGCAGTACGCGATCCAGACCAACACCCACCCGGCGAAGACGACTGCTGCAAACATCGAGACCTTCCGCAGGCAGCTTAAGGCGCTCGGGTTCAGCTACGACTGGGACCGCGAGATCTGCACGAGCGACCCGAAGTACTTCCGCTGGACGCAGTGGATCTTCAGGCAGCTGCACGAGGCCGGGCTCGCCTACGAGTCCGAGGCGCCGGTGTGGTGGTGCGAGGAACTCGGCACCGTGCTGGCCAACGACGAGGTCGTGAACGGCCACAGCGAGCGCGGCAACCACCCCTGTGAGCGCCGGCCGCTGCGCCAGTGGCTGCTGCACATCACCGCGTACGCAGAGCGGTTGCTCGGCGACCTCGACGGTCTCGACTGGACCGATGCGCTCAAGGCCATGCAGCGCGAGTGGATCGGCCGCAGCGAGGGCGCCGAGGTGGACTTCGCCGTCGAGGGGCACGCAGGCACCGCGATCCGCGTGTTCACCACGCGTCCGGACACGCTGTTCGGCGCGAGCTTCGTCGTGCTGTCGCCCGAGCACCCGCTGGTTGCGAGGCTCACGGTCGCAGGGCAGCGCGATGCCGTGGAGGCCTACTGCCGCCAGGCTGCTGCGAAGAGCGAGCTGGAGCGCACCGAACTCGCCAAGGAGAAGAGCGGGGTGTTCACCGGCGCGTATGCGCGCAACCCGCTGTTCGCCGCTGACGACCCGCGCGGCAGGATCCCGGTGTGGGTGGCCGACTACGTGATCGTCACCTACGGCACCGGCGCCATCATGGCGGTGCCCGCGGGTGACGAGCGCGACTTCGAGTTCGCCGCAAAGTTCGGCCTGCCGGTGCCCGGCATCTTCGCGCCCGCCACGGGAGATGCGACGCGCGATGCCGAGGTGGCAGCGGGTATGCGCTGCTGCCCGGAGGAGGCGCCGTTCGCGGCGCACTGCCGGACTGCCGACGGGAGTCTCGAACTCGCCGGCAGGACGATGGCGCAGGCCAAGGCTGCGGTGATCGCGTGGCTCGTCGCGCGCGGCGCCGGCACCGCCAAGGTCACCTACAAGCTGCGCGACTGGCTGTTCAGCCGCCAGCGGTACTGGGGAGAGCCGTTCCCCGTGCTGCACACGCAGTCGGGCACGGAGCTGGTGCCCGAGTCCCAGTTGCCGGTCGAACTGCCGCACATGGACGACTTCAAGCCCGGCGGCACGCCCGAGTCGCCGTTGCTGCGCGCGAAGGAGTGGATGCAGGTGAAGGACGCTCTCGGGCGCCCCGCCATGCGCGAGATCAACACCATGCCTGGAGCCGCCGGCTCCAGTTGGTACTTCCTGCGCTTCTGCGACCCGCGCAACGATCGCGAGTTCTGCAGCAAGGCCGCGTCCGACTACTGGATGCCCGTCGACCTGTACGTGGGCGGCACCGAGCATGCCGTGGGGCACCTGCTCTACTCGCGCTTCTGGACCAAGGTCCTGCACGACCGTGGCTTCGTGAAGGCGAAGGAGCCGTTCACCCGCCTCTACAACCAGGGGATGATCCAGTCGTTCGCGTTCCAGGACGCGCGCGGCGCGATCGTGCCGTGGAGCCACGTGCGCGAGGAGGGCGAGGCCGCGTTCCACAAGGACAGCGGCGAGGCGCTCACGCGCATCGTCACCAAGATGTCGAAGCGCTACGGCAACGTCGTCAACCCCGATGACGTCGTGAAGGAGTACGGCGCCGACACGCTCCGCCTGTACGAGATGTACATGGGCCCGCTTGCCGACAGCAAGCCGTGGAACCCCAAGGACGTGCCTGGCGTGCACCGCTTCCTGTCGCGCGTCTGGCGCCTGTGCGTGCCCGAGGAACGCATCGACCTGCCGATCCACCCGCACCTGACCGCGGACCGTCCCGACGATCCCGCGCTCGAGAAGGCGCTTCACCGCACCATCCACAAGGTGGAAGCCGACATCGAGCGCATGGCGTTCAACACCGCCATCGCGGCGATGATGATCTTCGTCAACGAGGCGACCAAGGCAGTGGACAGGATCTCGCGCAGTCAGCTGCTGCGCTTCGTGCAGGTGCTGTCGCCCTTCGCCCCGCATCTCGCCGAGGAGCTGTGGAGCCGCCTCGGCGGCATCGGCATGCTCGCCCACGTGGCCTGGCCCGCGGTGGACCCGAGGCAACTCGTGGACGACGAGGTGGAGATCGCCGTGCAGGTGCTCGGCAAGGTGCGCGGCCGCGCGGTCGTCGCCGCCGGGGCGCCGCAGGCGGACGTGGTCGCCGCCGCGCGCGCTGCCGTGGCTTCGCACCTCGAGGGCAAGGTCGTGGTCAAGGAGATCGTCGTGCCCGGCAAGCTCGTCAACTTCGTGGTGAAGTGACCCTTGCCCGGGCGCCTGCCGCTCAGTCGCCCGGTTGGTCGTGCAGCGGCAGCCACAGGACGAAGCTCGTGCCCCTGCCGGCCACTCCCGTGGCACGCATGCCGCCGCCGTGGCGGGCGAGGATGCGGCTGCAGAGTGCGAGGCCGAGGCTGCGTTCCTCGAGTCCCTGCGGGCCGGGCGCGGCTGCCTCGGGCTCGAACCGAACGCCCTGGAGCGCACCTGCTTCGACCGACCCGTTGTCGTGGATCGAGATCACGGTGCGGTCCGGGTCGGCGATGCGTTCCACGGTGATCTGCGGTGCTTCCCTGCCGCGCGTCGACTTGACGGCGTTGTCGAGCAGGATGCGGAACACCTCCGCAAGCAGCATGGGGTCCGCCGTGACCTTGCCGAGCTGGCCCAGCTCGATGCGGATGTGGCGTGAGGCCTGTTCCTCGGCATGGGGCGCGAGCAACGGGCGCATCATCGTGTCGAGGTCGACGACCCGCAGGTCGAGGCCGCGGGTGAGGAGTTCCGGCATCCGCCGCAGCATGGCGATGCGTGCGGCCATTTCACGGCTGTTGGCGCCGATGGTCTCGACGTGCAGGAGCGCCGAGCGCGGGGCGGCCTCGGCCCATTCGGTGCGGAGCGAGCGGCAGAAGTCGTCGATGCGCTCGAGGGGCTCGCGCAGTTCGTTTGCAACCGTCTCGCCGTAGCTCCGCAACTCGGCCATCGAGAGCTGCAGTTCGCGGGTGCGTGCCTTCACCTGCCGCTCCAGGTCGCGGCCACGTCGCCGTGCGGAGAAGAGCAGCGTTGCGACCATGGTGGCGACCAGTCCGAAGCTGAGCACGGTCATTGCCTGCATGCTCATGCCGTGGGTCGTCGCACCCGGCTGGATGCTCTCCAACCGCAGGTCGAGTCCGCACCACGTGAACTCCTCCGTGCTCCAGGTGGGGTTGTCCTCGCGCTCGAAGTCGACGGCCGTGAACCACGTCGAGGTGACGACACCGCCCTTGGCGTCGAGGGTGCTGAGCCACAGGTCGAGGGGGCGTGGCTTGCGCATGTTGCGCGCCAGCAGGAGCAGGGTGTCCGGATCCAGCGCCAGGGTGAGCACGTGCGGCTTGCCCGACTCGCTGGAAGGCGGCAACGCGGCGCGCAGCAGGATGAGCGAGTTGCCTTCGCCGTTGTAGGGCATTGCGCGCGGCACGATCGGTGGCTGCTCCTTGATGCTCGGCTCGATCACGCCGAACTCGCTGTGCAGTGTGGAGGGCTCGACGGCCAGTTCGCGTGCTTCCGCCGGTTGCACTGCAATCATGGGCAGGACCCCGCCGTCGGGAGTCGCTTGCATCTGGGTCACCGGGCGGCGCAGGGGTGCCGACTGCCAGCCGATCCAGCGGATGAACGGTGACCCGAAGCGCAGGTCGGATGCCGTCTGCGCGAACTCATTGCGCTGTTCGTCCTGCGGCAGCTTCGCCAGCTGTTCGCGGAGGCGCTCGAACCGCCGCAGCAACTGGTCCAGTTCGTTGCGCAGCAGGAACGACGACTCCTGCACGGAGTCCTGGAGGGCAGCGCGCTCCTGCTGCTCCTCGCTCGACCGCGTGACCCACGTCGCAGCGGAGGTGAGGACCATGCCGAGCAGTGCCACGAAGGCGATGGGCGCGCTGCTGTGATGGCTCGTGTTGGGCATCGCGGGCGGGAGCGGCGCGGTGCACGTGCACCGCGTACGGCCAAACACTAGGTGCAAGCCCGGCCTCAGGCCACTGGGCATTGCGGTGGAAGCGTCGTGGCAGCCCTCAGATCCGGCGTTTTTCGGTCATCGGCAGGCCCAGTTCGCGCAGCAGGGCGAGCCAGAGTGCTCGTTCGCGGTCCGGCGTCACGAGCGGTGCGAGCGCCCGCGTGCGCCGCTCGAGTTCGGCCCGGTGGGCCGCGTCCGTGGCGAGGCGGCGCAGCAGCTCGGCGAGCGCCATCGTGTCGCCCGGTGCGAACAAGGCGGGCCAGTCGCGGCCCAGGATCCCGGTGTTGCCCGGGATGTCCGAGGCGATCACCGGCACGGAACACGCGAGGGCCTCGGACAGCACGTTGGCGCCGCCCTCCCCGAGCGAGGCGATCAGGCATGCATGGCTCGATGCCAGCAGGGTGCGGGCACGGGTGCGGTCGAGCTCGCCGACCCAGTGGAAGCGTGGCTCGCGCTGCATGCCCTCCCTCGCTGCCGCGGCGAGCCCCTCGTCGAGGGCGGCTCCTGCGAGCACGTGCCGGATCGGCATGCCTGCGGGCAGCATTTCGAGCGCTGCGAGCCCGCGCAGCGGGTCCTTCACCGGTCGCAGGTGGGCGAGGGTCACGACCTGGAAGGCGTCCTCGACCCGGGAGGCGTGCACCGGCGTGGCGGACTGGACGATGGTGCGCACGCGGGCGCGGAACCTCGCGGGCAGTGCAGTTGCTGCCTCGGACTGGAGCGCGACCAACAGCTTGCTGCACTCGAGCGCTGCAGTGGCAGCAGGGTCGCCCTGCCAGGATGGGTAGATGTCGGTGCCCGCGAGGACGATGCACGCGGGCCGCTCCGGGTGCAGTGCGTGGAAGCGCAGCACCGAGTCGCTGCTCTTCAGGGCATGCAGTGCGATCAGCGCATCGCATGCACTGCCATCCCATCGTTCCAGCACGCGCACGTGGCAACCCAGGCTGCGCAGCATCCATGCCGTGCGCAGCGCAGTGGCGCGGTTGCCCTTGCGCGACCCGCGCGGCGCGGGCGTGACGATCGCAATCTCCACCCGCCTGCCTAGACTGTCAGCCATGCGCCACCTCGCATCGCTCCTGCCCGTCTTCCTGCTCGTCGCATGCGCAGCCGCTCCCGCGGAGCAGAGCGTCAGGCCCGGCATCGACGAGGACTACACCGATCCCGCGCTCGACGTCGACAGGATGGTTGCACGCTTCGAGGCCGAGAGCCGCGAGATCTTCGCCCGCCGGACCGCCATCGCGCGTGCCGTCGGGCTCGCGCCCGGCATGGCCGTTGCCGACGTGGGCGCCGGGACAGGCGTGTTCACCGACTTCTTCGCGAAGGACGTGGGGCCACAGGGTCGTGTGTACGCAGTCGAGTTGTCGCCGAAGTTCGTCACGCTGCTGCGCGAGCGCGCTGCTGCACGCGGCCTCGCACACGTGACGGCCGTCCAGTGCACGGAGCGCTCGACGGAACTCGCGCCCGGCAGCGTGGACGTGGTGTTCCTCTGCGACACCTACCACCACTTCGAGTACCCGCGCGCCACCATGGGCTCGATCCACCGTGCGCTGCGTCCCGGCGGCCGGCTCGTGGTGGTGGACTTCGAGCGGATTCCGGGCGTGAGCAGGCAGTGGACGCTCGACCACGTGCGCATCGGCAAGCAGGAAGTCGTCGCCGAACTGCAGTCCTTCGGCTTCCGCCTGCTGGAGGAACTCGACGTCGGCCTCGAGGAGAACTACTACCTCAGGTTCGAGCGCGTCGAGGGCTGACCTGCTGCCCGCGTCGGCCACCGTTCACTTCGCCAGCATGGCGAGGATCGCCTGCTCGGTCGGGAACTGGTTGCCCTGCTTGTGCTTGTCCCACAGCAACTGGCCGTCGCGCTTGACCGTGAACTCCCCGCGGCTGCCCGGTGCGATGGTGACGGTGACGCCGGGGTGCGCCTTCTCGATGGCAGCAGCCAGACTGGCTGCACGGGGCTTGTAGTTTCAAACCTGGCAGTAGTCGATCGTGACGATCATGGGCGCAGGATAGGTCGGCACCACGGCGAAACAACCGCAGGCGTTCCCGTCACTCCTCCGCCTTGCGGCCACCCAGTGCCATGCGACCGGGCCCGCAGGTGAGGATGCACGCAGCCATCGCGCCCTGCAGCACGTACGACTCGATGCCGCCCTGTTCGTCGAAGAAGGTGCGGTGGTGGTTGCCGAGCCACGCGAATGCGCCGAGGACCAGCAGTGCCGCCAGGGCTGCGACGCGCGGGAACAAGCCGAGCACCAGCAGGGCACCGGAGGCGAGTTCGGTGATCGCGAGCGCATGCCCGCTCCACCCAGGCAGCTTCGGGTGGTTCTGTGCCAGGTTGGCGGCGAAGCTGGCGAGGCCAGGGCCCCCCAGGATGCCGACCACGTGGGACAGGCCGTGCATGGTGATCGTGCCGCCGAGAGCCAGGCGTACGAACAGGAGACCGTAGGTGGGCTTGGGGGAATCGCTCATGGCATCGGACCTCGCGCGGATTGTCGCCCGCGCCACGGGGTTGTGGCCAGCAGGTTTGTCGCCGCGATCAGGACTTCCTGCCCGCGCGCAGCGCACCCGCTGCGAACAGGATCCACCCGACGAGGAACAGCACGCCGCCAAGGGGTGTGACGGGCCCGAGGAACTTCATGCCTGCCGTCGCGAGCAGGTAGAGCGAGCCGCTGAAGCACAGGATGCCCCAGCCGAAGCAGTGCAGCACCGCGCTGCCGAGGCGCTGCGGCATGGGGGCGAGCGCAGTGACCAGCATCGCGAGGCCGTGCACCAACTGGTACAGCACGGCAGTGTTCCAGGTGTCGAGTTGCGCCGGTTCGAGGACGCCCTTCAGGCCGTGGGCGCCGAAGGCGCCGAGGCCCACGGCAGAGCCGCAGGCGAGGGCGCCGAGGAAGGACGCGAGGGGACGTGCCATGTCCGGAGCGTAGGCCCGCGCGCAACTGCGTTCACCGTTCTTCGGGCACCATGCGGTTCCGGGCGCGCCGCAGCAGGAGGGGCCGAAGCCGCCATCGCTGGGGGGCTTCGCACGAGGCGTCCCGTTTCGTGACAGAGGGGAAACGAGCCCATCCTCCGGGCTGCGCGCGGACGCCGATAGCCCGCGCATGAAGCTCCACGTCCTCGGCTTGTCCCTGCTCCTCGGTGCCGCAGTCTGCGGCCAGCAGCCCGTGTTGCCTGCGCTGGAGAGCGCGCTGCAGGAGACCATGGCCGGCACGGGTGCGGGATCGGGGCTCGCTGCGGTTCGCGGCGACCGCCTCTTCCACGTGTCCACCCGCAACGGCGTCCACGTCGACCGCAAGATCCCTGCCGGCAACGCCAGTTCCTGGCTCGCGACGGTCGTGATCCTCCGGCTCGTCGAGCAGGGCGTTCTCGACCTGGACGTGAGCGTGGGCGAGTACCTGCCGGCCTTCCGCCGCGCAGACAAGAAGGCCATCACCCTGCGCCAGTGCCTCACCTCGACGGCAGGTTTCACCCACGAGGTGACCGCGCCCCGCAAGGGCGACCTCGAGAGCCTTGCTGCACTGGTCGCGGACACCGGGCTGCGCAACAGTCCGGGCATGGAGTTCGCGTTCAGCGAACTTGGCGTCCAGGTGGCCGCCTGCGCTGCCGTGGCTGCGACCAACAAGAGCTGGCACGTGCTGTTCCGTGAGCTGGTTGGGGAGCCGCTGGGCCTCGAGAGCACGTCCTTCGGTGCGCAGGAGCCGCTCGGTGACCAGGCCGGCACGACCACGCTGCCGTGGGTGGCGCGCGGCGCCACCACGACGCTCACCGACCTGGGCCGGTTCGTCGCCATGCTCGCGGGCAAGGGCACGTGGGAGGGCCACAAGGTCCTCGCCCCCGAGTCCGTGCAGGTGATGTTCCGCGACGAGTCGCTGCGCCACGTGGTGCGCTGCGAGGGCGTGCGCGGCGACGTGCGCTACGGCCTCTGCACCTGGCTCTCGGATGGCAAGGCGTTCGTCACCCCGGACGCGGGCACGAGCGGCGTGACCCTCTGGGTCCGCACCGATGCACCGCTGGGCGGCGTCCTCTACGCCAGCGACCGCACCCAGAACCCGGTTGCTCGCCTCGAGCGCATGGACAAGGCCGTGACGCGCGCCGGCACCACGCCGCCCGTGGCCGGCACCACCGAGACCGTCAAGCTCGAGACCGGGGGCCGTACCCGCAGCTACACGCTGCACCTGCCGCCGAAGCGCGAGGGCGGCGAACTGCTGCCCCTCGTGGTCGTGCTGCACGATGCCGGAAGCAACGCAAAGGAGATCGAGGAGCAGAGCGGCTTCTCGGAACTCGCCGACCGCGAACGGTTCGTGGTTGCCTACCCGAACGGCGTGTCGCCCAGCCGCGACCGCAACGGCGCATGGAACAGCGGCGGCATGCCCGTGCACGCCGAGCGTGAGAACGTCAACGACGTGAAGTTCGTGCTCGACCTCGTCAACGACGTGGCGAAGCGCACTCCACTCGACGCCATGCGCGTCTACGCCGTGGGCCACGGCAACGGCGGCATGATGGTGCACCGCCTTGCCCGCAGCGCACCTGGCGCGTTTGCCGGCATCGCCGTGGTGTCGGGCGCGATGAACTTCCGCAAGGAGGACAGCGCGGTGCCGCTCACGACCATGATCGTGCACGGCACCGGCGACGCGTTCGTTCCCCACGAGGGCGGCGTCCCGCGCGAACTGCTGGGCGGCGTGCGCAACCGTGTCGATGCCTCGGTGGCCGCGGCCACGACCTACTACGTGGGCCGCAACCAGCTCGCCGACGCGCCTGCCACCGAGCAGCTCGAACGCATGACGGTCGAGACCTGGAACCGCAGCAGCAACGGCGAGGAGTCGAACACGCCGCTGCGCGTGGTCACCCTGCAGGGCGGCGGGCACGCCTGGCCCGGCACCGGCGAGGCCCTCAACGGCACCGACACGGTGTTCCCGTGGCTCGCGGCACCGGCCATCTGGAGCTTCCTCGGCAAGGCGAAGCAGCCGCTGCCGTACACCGCGCCTACCAGATGATGCGCAGCACGTAGCGGCCGTTCGCGCAACCGCTCAGGCTGACGATGTCCGTCATGCCGTGCTTCTCCAGCAGGGGGAGCACGGCACGCGCCGTTTCGGTGTCGATCTCGGTGGGCATCCCGAACTCCGCCTCGAGGATCGTCCCCACGGGCCCCTCGTTGAACAGGTCCTCGAGCAGGCCCAGTTGCCGTCGCAACAGCGCGGTCACGCTCAGCATGCCCATGCCGTGGTGTCCCGGCGGCGCCTGGTCCAGCACGTTGGCGACGGCCGGGGGCAGGCTGGCCTTGCCGTCCGCTGCAGCGATGGCCTGCTGCATGGCGTCGGTCTGGTCGCCGCTGCGGTCGTTGAACACGAACAATGCATGGTCCGCGCCCACGCGCACCTGGGCCGCGATGCCGATGCCAGAGCCGATGCGCAGGCAGAGCACGCCGTCCACTTCCTTGCGGCTGAGCACGTTGACCGTGCCCTTGCCGAGGCGCAGCAGGTCCTCGAGGGTGGCGAGGAACGCCTTCCGGTCGCGCAGGCCGAGGGCAACGGCGCTGATGGCCTCCTCGTCCTCGTCGCCCATGCCGAAGGCGTCTCCCAGCACGAGCACTTCGCCGTCGAGTGCGTCGAACAGCGCTCCTGGGTTGGTGCCCAGCTCCTGCTCCGCCTCTGCCTCGAACTGCTCGATGGGCTGGTCCATCGCCTCGGCGATGCTGCCCATGACCGCGCGGTAGAACCCGGCGAAGTCGAAGCGGCTGACGTTCCAGGGCGTCGCGCTCGCAGTGATCGCCCGCGCGAGCTTCGGCAGGCCCGGCTGCTCCGGGAACATGGCGCCGAAGATGCCGCGGTCCGCGGAGCGGAACTGCAGCGTGAACTCGCCGCGCAGGTGCGGGCCGGCAGGTGCAAGCGTGAGTTCGAGTGCATCGATGCTCGCGAGCCCGAGGGAGCGCGGCGGCTCCTCGTCCGGGCGCACCTGCTGCCAGGCGTCGTAGGCCGTGGCGACGTTCCAGCGCAGGCGCGCCAGGGTGGCGGATCCGGCAGCCGTGCCGGCAGCGCCCTTCCCGTCACCATGGGCGCGGGTCAGTGCGAGGC
>JBEATZ010000238.1:0-3492 GCA_041161695.1 Planctomycetota bacterium
GTGTTCGAGCGGCCCTTCGAGGCGCAGCCGGGCTGCGAGGACCTCGCGCAGAAGCGCCCCGAGTGGGCGCGCAACCGGCCGGGGTGTTCGGCACTGTCCTGCAGTTCGTGAGGGCCGGGCAGTCCGTGGATCCGTGGCCCCTCCCCGGTAGAAGGGTGCGCAGCATGACTCGCAGCATCCTGTGGTTCGTTCTCCTCGTAGCCTCGTGGTCGGGCGCCTGCGCGCATGTGGCGGTGAACAATGCCCCCACCTACCAAGGGCCCGACACGATCCTCAACGTCTCCTACGACGTGTCCCGCGAGCTGTTCGCGAAGGTCAACGCAGCCTTCATCGCCGCATGGCAGCAGGACGGCGGGCGCAAGGTCGAGATCCGGCAGGCGCACGGCGGCACGACCGCCGAGGCGCGGGCGATCCTCGGTGGTCTCGAGGCCGATGTCGTGACCTTCAACCAGGTGGTCGACGTGCAACTGCTGCAGGACGAGGGCGGACTGATCCAGGGCGCCTGGCGCGAGCGCCTGCCGCACGGCAGCGCCCCGTTCTACTCGCTGCCCGTGTTCCTGGTCCGGAAGGGAAACCCCGGCAACATCCGCGACTGGGGCGACCTGGTGCGCGCCGACACCAAGCTGGTGCTCCCGGACCCACGGACCTCCGGCAACGCGCGCTACTCCTACCTCGCGGCCTATGCCCATGGACTGGCGCACCACGACAACGACCAGGCAAAGACCATGGCGTTCGTGCAGGCGTTGTTCGGCAACGTGGCTGCGATGCCTCCCGGCGGCCGTGCGGCGACCGAGGCATTCGTGGGGCAGGGGATCGGTGACGTGCTGATCACCTTCGAGTGCGAGGCCCGTGAAGTGATGCGTGCGCACGTCGACCAGGCCTTCGAGATCGTGATGCCGCGGCAGAGCATCCTGGCCGACTTCCCCGTGTGCATCGTCGACCGCAACGTGGACCGGCACGGCACGCGGCCGCTGGCCGAGGCCTACCTGCGGTTCCTCTTCGGCGAGCAGGGGCAGGAGATCGCGGCCGGGTTCTTCCTGCGGGTGCGGGATGCCGCCGTGTCCTCGCGCCACCAGGCGTCCTTCCCGCCCGTGGACCTCGTCACCGTGGAGCAGCAGTTCGGCGGTTGGGAGCGAGTGCAGGCCGAGCATTTCGCCAGCGGCCGCATCCTGGAGCAGGTGCTCGGCAAGCGGTGAGCGACCGGCCTTCTGCCGCGAACGCGCAGTGACGCGGTCCGGCCGCGCTCAGAACTGCGCCCAGCCGGGCACGCGCGGGTACGGGATCGCGTCGCGGATGTTGGAGAGGCCGCACAGGTACACGAGCAACCGCTCGAAGCCGAGGCCGAAGCCTGCGTGGGGGACCGAGCCGTAGCGGCGCAGGTCGCGGTACCAGCCCTAGTGCTCGGGCACGAGCCCCATCTTGCGCATGCGTGCGTCGAGGACGTCGAGGCGCTCCTCGCGCTGGCTGCCGCCGATGATCTCGCCGATGCCGGGCGCGAGGATGTCCATGGCGGCGACGGTCTTCCCGTCGTCGTTGCTGCGCATGTAGAAGGCCTTGATGGCCTCGGGGTAGTTCATCACGACCACGGGACGGCCCACGTGCTCCTCGCACAGGAAGCGCTCGTGCTCGGTCTGGAGGTCCATGCCCCACTGCGGCGCGTAGTCGAACTTCCTGCCGCTCTTCTGCAGGATCGAGATCGCCTCGGTGTAGTCGATGCGCTCGAAGGAGGCCTTGAGGAAGTTCTCGAGCCGCTCGATCACGCCCTTCTGGATGCGTTCGTCGCAGAACTTCAGGTCGTCCATGCGCTCCTGCAGCACGTACGTGAAGATGTGCTTGAGGAAGCGCTCGGCGAGGTCGGCATCGGCCTTGAGGTCGGCAAACGCGATCTCCGGCTCGATCATCCAGAACTCGGCGAGGTGGCGCGTGGTGTTGCTGTTCTCGGCGCGGAACGTCGGGCCGAAGGTGTAGACCTTGGACAGCGCGAGGCAGTAGGCCTCGACGTTGAGCTGGCCCGACACGGTGAGGAACGCCTCGCGGCCGAAGAAGTCCTTGCGGAAGTCGACCTTGCCCTTGTCGTCGCGCGGCAGGTTGTGGATGTCGAGCGTGGACACGCGGAACATCTGGCCCGCGCCCTCGGCATCGCTTGCCGTGATGATGGGGGTGTTGACCCAGAAGAAGCCCTCCTGGGTGAAGAACTGGTGCACGGCAAACGCCGCGGCGTGGCGGATGCGCGCGACGGCGCCGAAGGTGTTGGTGCGCACGCGCAGGTGGGCGACCTCGCGCAGGAACTCGAGCGTGTGCTCCTTGGGCTGGATGGGGTAGGTCTCGGGATCGTCGACGAACCCGGGCACCTCGACGGCCTCGGCCTGGATCTCGTACGCCTGGCCCTTGCCCTGGCTCTTCACCAGCGTGCCGCGCGCGATGATGGAGGCGCCTGCACTGAGGCGCAGCACCTCGGTCGTGTAGTTGGCGAGGGCGGCGGGGGCGACGACCTGCAGGGTGCCCTGGCAGCTGCCGTCGGACACCTGCACGAAGGAGATGCCTGCCTTGCTGTCGCGGCGGGTGCGGACCCAGCCACGTACCTCGACCTTGCTGCCCTCGGCCACGGTGCCGGAGAGGGCCTGCCTGCAACTGACGACCTGCATGACGTTCCTTTGGGTTGCCGGCGGGGCCGGCGTGGCGACCCGGCGCGAAGGCGTCGGTGGCGCGGCGAGGATGGTTCCTGCCGGGGCGGCACCGGTCAAGGGTGCGCGGCCGGCGCTCGCGAACCGGCACTTCCGGGAATCCGCCGCCGTCTCAGGCGTTCGGCACCCGTCGCCGTATCATGCCCACCCCCATGACTGCACCCCTGCGCGCCCTCTGGCGGGCCTTGTTCGTGCTCGCCGCCCTGCTGCCCGCGGCCCGGATCGCCGCCCAGGAGAACGAGAAGGTGACGATCGAGACGCGGATCGTGCCCGCGCAGGTCGCCCCGGGCGGCACGGCGACGCTGGAGGTGGTGCTGACGATCGCCGACACCTTCCACGTCTACGGCGCCAAGGATCCGGTGGGTCCGACCACCCTCAAGCTGGCGAAGGCTGCCGGGATCGAGGCCGTGGGCGCAGCCGTGGTGCCGGACGGCACGCCGCACGAGGCCTATGGCACCACCAACTACTGGCTCGAGTCGAGCGTGGTGCTGCAGCAGAAGGTCCGGGTGCTGCCGGGCACGGCAGCGGGCAAGCTCACCCTCGCGGCGCAGCTCGACTACATGGTCTGCGACGAGGACAGCTGCGACCCGCCTGCCTCGGTGACCGTGAGCGCCTCGCTCGACGTGACCGCGCAGGAGCCCGGGGCCGAGCAGCCCGCAGCGGTGCCGCCCGCGAAGCCCGCCATGGGCGGGTTTGCCGGCGCGCTGGGCCTCGGCGGCGGGGACGACAAGCTGCGCATCGACGCGAAGTTCGTGCCCGCGGCCGCGCGCGCTGGCGAGCAGGTGGTGCTGCGCCTCGAGTGCGAGGC
>JBEATZ010000282.1:0-10313 GCA_041161695.1 Planctomycetota bacterium
GGACTCGGCCCTGCTCTCGCTCACGGTGTCGGTCGAGGATGCGACGATCTGGATCGAGTTCGTCGACCCGGACATGCCTCCGTCGCTCGTAACCCAGCTCGCGAGGCTGCTCGGCTGTTCAGGTGACGGCCTGCCGGCTGCGGAGAGCGAGCGTGGCCGCGGCTTGTTCCTCATCTCGATCTTCCTCGTCGACATCGCGGTGGGGATCGCCGGGGCGGGCGGCCTGCGCCTCCACGGCCGCCTGCAGCAGCGCTGACATGGCGGTGCACCTGCTGCAATGGTGGATGGGCCGTCCGCGCGCGCTGCGCACGGTCGCCGCGCTCGGATGCGCGGTCCTGCTCTGGTGGCTCACCGGCGTGCCTGCAGGCGACCTGCCCACCGTTCCCGGCGGCCACTGGGCCATGAACCTGTGCCACGTGGTCGCCTTTGGCGGCCTCGCTGCCCTCGTCCTCGCGGCGCTCGCCGCAGATACCGATGCGTTTCCGCGGCATGCCGCAACGGCTGCCGTGCTGGCGACCCTGCACGGCGGCGCCCTCGAGCTGCTGCAGGCGGCGTCCCCCGGGCGATCCAGTTCGTGGGGCGATGCCGTGTCGAATGGTTGCGGCGCAGCGCTGGCGGTTTGCGGGCTGCTGTGGCTCACGCACCGCGACCGCCGCGCCCTGCGCCTCGTGCCATGGCTGGTCGCCGTGGCGGCCGTCTCGGTGGTCACGGGATAGTCGGGAGCCGGCCGGCTGCCTGCCATGCAACGCTGCGGCACGGCCGGCGCTGGAAGGGCATGTTCGCACGCACGGTGTCGTTGGTCGCAGCGCTGCTCGGACTCGCCGCAGCGAGCCCTGCCCAGTTCCGCATCGAGGGTCAGTTCGGGCCCGTGACCGTGGGCGCCCTGTTCGGCGACCACTGCCGGCCCAAGGCACGCGTTCGCGTGGACGACTGCCGCGAACCGCGGGGCCACTGGCGCACGGTGACCGAGCAGGTCTGGGTGCCGGGGTACTGGCAGGAAGAGCACGTGCCCGCCCGCTGGGGCTGGGTGTGCGATCCCTGCGGCAGGCGGCGCTGGGTGATGCTCGAACCCGAGCGCTGCCACCGCGTGTGGGTGGAGGGCAGGTACGAGTGCCGCACCCGCCGCGTGTGGGTCTCCTGCTGATGCTTGGTTTCCCCGTCGCCGCGGGTAAACCGATCGCATGACCGACCGCGGCGATCGATTCGACAACCCGCTGACCGAGCGCTACGCGAGCCGCGAGATGGCTCGGCTCTTCTCGCCCCGCACCCGGCACACGACGTGGCGCGACCTGTGGATCGCGCTGGCGCAGGCGGAGAAGGACCTCGGGTTCCCGGTCTCCCAGCCCCAGGTCGACGAACTGAAGAAGGTCCGCGACCACTTCGACTGGGACCGGGTGGCGGAGCTGGAGAAGGAACTGCGCCACGACGTGATGGCGCACGTGCACCACTACGGTGAACTCGCCCCCGGCGCGAGGGCCATCATCCACCTCGGCGCCACCAGCTGCTACGTGACCGACAACGGCGACCTCGTCATCTTCCGCGAGGCGCTCAGGATGATCGAGCAGAGGCTCGCAGCCGTGCTGCGGGCGCTCGGTGACTTCGCGCGGCAGTGGCGCAACCAGCCCTGCCTCGGCTACACGCACTTCCAGGTGGCCCAGCCGGTGACCGTGGGCAAGCGCGCATGCCTCTGGGCGCAGGACTTCGCGCTCGACCTCGACGAGGTCCGCCGCATCATCGACTGGCTGCCGTTCCGCGGCGTGAAGGGCACCACGGGCACCCAGGCTTCGTTCCTCGCCCTCGCCGGCGGCGACCACGCCAAGGTCGAGGAACTGGACCGCCGCGTGACCGCGGCCATGGGCTTCCGCTCGGTGATTCCCGTGAGCGGCCAGACCTACACGCGCAAGCTCGACTGGACCATCCACCAGGCGCTCAGTGCCGTGGCCCAGTCCGCTGCAAAGTTCGCCACCGACATGCGCCTCCTGTCCCACGAGGGCGAGATCGAGGAGCCGAGCGAGTCGAAGCAGATCGGCAGCTCGGCGATGGCCTACAAGAAGAACCCCATGCGATGCGAGCGCGTGTGCTCGCTCGCGCGCCACGTGATCGAGGCCGCGGGCACGAGCGCGCACACGGCTGCGACGCAGTGGCTCGAGCGCACGCTCGACGACTCCGCGATCCGCCGCATCGCCCTGCCCGAGAGCTTCCTCGCCATCGACGGCATCCTCATGCTCGTCGAGAACGTCGCGCGCGGCCTCGTGGTCTACCCCAAGGTGATCGAGCGCAAGCTGCGCGAGCAGCTGCCCTTCCTCGCCACCGAGGAGATCCTCATGGCCGGCGTGCAGGCAGGAGGTGACCGGCAGGAACTGCACGAGCGCATCCGCGTGCACAGCCGCGCTGCTGCGCATGCGATCAAGGCCGAGGGTCGGGAGAACCCGCTCATGGCACTCATCGCGGCCGATCCCGCCTTTGCGTCGATCGCCGGCCAGTTGCCCGACCTGATGGATGCGTCGCGTTTCGTCGGCCGTGCCCCACAGCAGGTCGATGCCTTCCTGGAGCGCGAGCTGCAGCCGCGTCTGCAGGGAGCGACCACGGCGGCGCTGGGAGTCGAGATCCGCGTCTGAGCGGTGGCACCGGGGTTTGGCCGCACGTCGGTACAGGCCGCCCGTCCCCGCGGGACGTCTGTCATCCCCCGTCCTGCACGAGGGGATACACTCCTCCATCCCCGAGATCCGCACTCCCGCTTCCCCAGGAATCCTCATGCTCCGCCCAGCCCTCGCGCTGCTCCTCTGCAGCAGCGCCCTCCTTGCCCAGGTCGCGATCCCGCCGCACGGGTCCGTCTACAACGGGTACAGCCGCGGCTTCAACTTCACGGCGGCGACGAACTTCAACATCGTGCAGCTCGAGCTGCCGCTGGATGCCTTCCAGCAGGGGGACACATCGGGTTTCCTGGTGCGCATCAACGGTGCCGTGGCGCTTCGCAGCGTGGGCAACACGAATGCGATCATCGGCACGAACATCCCGGTTGCGATCGGTGACGTGGTCGACGTGATCGGCAACTGGTCACCTGCCGTGCCCGGCAACTTCACGGCGCACAACTCCTACGGCACCGGCCCGTTCGCGACGACGATCGAGGGCGTGCCGCACACCATCCAGCGCTGCGGCTGGCAGTGGGACATCTCGGATCCGCTGTACACGACCGGCACCTACCTCGCGCCCGGCACCGGCCAGATGGGGCGTGTGATCATGTGGACCTCCTCGGGTCCGACCGGCACCGTCTTCGCCACGTCGACTTCGTTCGGCGCAGGCTGCCTCGACCAGAGCTCCTCGTTCTACGAGACCTTCCAGAACGGGACCTTCGACCTCTCGGGCGCTGCGCCTGCCACCAACAGCATCCTGCTCAACCCCACGGGCGCGGGCGGCTATGCGGTGCTGCCCGGCTCCAACACCTTCTACGCGCCGACCTCCGCCAACCTCGGCCTCGGCGACGACACCGTCTCGCCGGCCCTCACGCTGCCGTTCCCGCTCGTGACGCCCGCGGGCGTGACCAGTTCGCTGTATGTCAGCTCGAATGGCTACTTCTGGACCCAGGCCAGCACCAACGCTGGCTGCTGTGCCGGCAACTCCGCGCAGCTGCTGTCGCAGGGCGAGCGCTTCGCGCTGCTCTGGCAGGACCTGAACCCCACGGCCGGCGGATCCGTGCACTTCGACATCGACCCGAGCAACACCGCCGTCTACGTGACGTGGCTCAACGTGCCGGAGTACGGCCAGACGGCCTCGTCCAACACCTTCCAGGCGGCCATCTACGCCTCGGGCGCGATCGAGTATCGCTGGCAGGCCTGCAGCAACGTCACGCACGTGGCGCTCACCGGCTACAGCAACGGCACGAGCGGTCGCGATCCCGGCTCGCGCGACCTGTCGGCGACGGTGCCCTTCGTGACGCAGCCCGATGCGGTGCCGCTCGCGTTGTCGACGACCGCGCGGCCGATCACCGGCACCACCTTCCAGTGGCGCACCACCAACGTGCCGGCGAGCGGCACCGTGGGCATCCTGTGCCTCGGTTTCGGCAGCCTCGTGCCGCCGTTCGACCTCGGCCTGCTCGGCGCGCCCGGCTGCTTCCAGCACGTGGGCGTGAGCGCCACCTCGGCCTTCCTGCCCACGGGCGGCACGGGTCTCGTGCCCCTCGCCATCCCCGCAGGTCCCGCGCTCCTCAACGTGCGGGTCTACGGGCAGTCGCTGGCGCTGGTGCCGGGCATCAACGCCCTCGGCGCGATCACCTCGAACGGCCTCGACCTGGTGGTCGGCGACTGGTGAGAGGCGGACGTCAGGATGGCAGGCTCGCCGGGTTAGCTGCCAAAATGACCTGATGGGCGCGCGTGGCTCGGTGGCAGCATCCCTCGCAAGTCCCGATTCCATCGAGGCTTGCGAAGTTCCAGTTCGGTTGGCACAGCTTCTGCCCTAGCTCTCTCGGTGGCCCGAACCTCCGGCTGCCGAGGAGAACCGATGAACCCCGAGAAGCTCACCCAGAAGTCGCAGGAAGCCCTGCAATCCGCCCAGGCCGTGGCGGTCCAGTTCAGCCACCAGCAGGTCGATGCGCCACACCTCGCGCTCGCGCTGGTGCAACAGCAGGACGGCCTGATTCCCCGCCTGCTGCAGCGCATGGAGATCCCCGTCGACCGCGCGGTTGATGCGATCACCGCGGAACTGCGCAAGCGCCCCAAGGTGACCGGTCCGGGGTTCGAGAAGGACAAGATCTATCTGACGCAGGAACTGGCCGCGGTGATGGCTGCTGCCGAGAAGCAGGCTGCCACCATGCGCGACGAGTACGTCTCGGTCGAGCACCTGTTCCTCGCCCTGCTGGCTGCGCGCGGCTCGCTGAAGGACGCCCTCGCGAAGGTGCGCGTCACCGAGGCATCGTTCCTCAACGCGCTCAAGGAGGTGCGCGGCAACCAGCGCGTGCAGAGCGCCAACCCCGAGGCCACCTACGAGGCCCTGAGCAGGTACGGCCGCGACCTCGTGCAACTGGCGCGCGAGAACAAGATGGACCCGGTGATCGGCCGCGACGAGGAGATCCGGCGCGTGATCCGCATCCTGTCGCGCAAGACCAAGAACAACCCCGTGCTCATCGGCGAGCCGGGCGTGGGCAAGACCGCGATTGCCGAGGGCCTCGCCCAGCGCATCGTGCGCGGCGACGTACCCGAGGGCCTGCGCGACAAGACCGTCTTCGCACTCGACATGGGCAGCCTGGTCGCGGGCGCGAAGTACCGCGGCGAGTTCGAGGAGCGCCTCAAGGCGGTGCTCACCGAGGTGAAGAACAGCGAGGGCAGGATCCTGCTGTTCATCGACGAACTGCACACCATCGTTGGGGCGGGCAAGGCCGAGGGCGCCATGGACGCGGGCAACATGCTGAAGCCCATGCTGGCGCGCGGCGAACTGCACTGCATCGGCGCGACCACGCTCGACGAGTACCGCAAGTACATCGAGAAGGACGCTGCGCTGGAGCGCCGCTTCCAGCCGGTCCAGGTCGACGAGCCCACCGTCGAGGACACGATCTCGATCCTGCGCGGCCTCAAGGAGCGCTTCGAGGTGCACCATGGCGTGCGCATCCACGATGCCTCGCTGGTGAGCGCGGCGACGCTCTCGCATCGCTACATCAGCGACCGCTTCCTGCCGGACAAGGCCATCGACCTCGTCGACGAGGCGTGCGCGCTGATCCGCACCGAGATCGACTCGATGCCCAGCGAGCTCGACGCCGTGAGCCGCAAGGTCGTGCAGCTGCAGATCGAGGAAGCCGCGCTCGCCAAGGAGAAGGACAAGGCGAGCCAGGACCGTCTCGAGGAACTGCGCAAGGACCTCGCGGACCTGCGCGGCAAGGCCGACACGATGCGCGCCCAGTACGAGGCGGAGAAGCAGGCCATCGGCAAGGTGCGGGCGCTGCGCGAGCAGATCGAGCAGCTGCGCCGTGACCAGCAGGAGGCCGAGCGTCGCTACGACATGAACAAGGCGGCAGAGCTCAAGTACGGCCGCATCCCCGAGGCCGAGAAGCAGCTCGCCGCGGAAGAGCAGCGCATCGGCTCGGGCAGCGGCAGCCTGCTGCGCGAGGAGGTCACCGACAACGAGATCGCCGCGATCGTGAGCCGCTGGACGGGCGTCCCCGTCACGCGCCTGGTCGAAGGCGAGCGCGCGAAGCTGTTGCACCTCGACGACATCCTGCACCAGCGCGTCATCGGGCAGCACGAGGCCGTACAGCTCGTGGCCGACGCGGTCATCCGCGCGCGCGCGGGCATCAAGGACCCGAAGCGGCCGATCGGCAGCTTCCTGTTCCTCGGCCCCACGGGCGTCGGCAAGACCGAACTGGCCCGCACGCTGGCCGAGGCCATGTTCGACAGCGAGGACAACCTCGTGCGCATCGACATGTCCGAGTACATGGAGAAGCACGCGGTGAGCCGGCTCATCGGCGCCCCGCCCGGCTACGTGGGCTACGAGGAGGGCGGCCAGCTGACGGAAGCCGTGCGCCGCAAGCCGTACTCGGTGGTGCTGTTCGACGAGGTCGAGAAGGCGCACCCGGACGTCTTCCACGTGCTGCTGCAGATCCTCGACGATGGCCGCGTCACCGACAGCCAGGGCCGCACCGTGGACTTCAAGAACACGGTGCTGATCCTCACGTCCAACATCGGTGCGCCCATCCTGCTGGAGGGCATCACCGAGTCGGGCGAGATCCGCGAGGCTGCGCGCGAGCAGGTGATGGGGGAACTGCGCCGGCACTTCCGGCCCGAGTTCCTGAACCGCATCGACGACGTCGTGTTGTTCAAGCCGCTGCAGACGGCCGAGATCCGCCGGATCGTGGACCTGCTGCTGCAGGGCCTGCAGGCGCGCCTAACCGACCGCAGGATCGTGCTCGACGTCACCGAGGCGGCGCGCAACTTCCTCGGCTACAAGGGCTACGACCCGGTGTACGGCGCGCGTCCGCTGAAGCGACTGATCCAGCGCGAACTGGAGACGCGCGTCGGCAGGCGCCTTGTCGCGGGCGACGTTCCCGATGGCAGCGCGCTGCGCATCGACCTCGTGGAGGGAGAACTGACAGTGCAGGTCGTGCAGCCGCAGGCTGCTACGGCCTGACGCAATCGACGGCGTGCGCGGATCGTCGCGCGCGCCGGCGTTGCAGCGGTAAAGTGTCAGGGCTCCGCACGAGCCCAGCACCATGACCCGCACCGCGCGCATCCTCCTCGCCCTCACCGCCCCCCTGTCGCCCCTTGCTGCGCAGTGGACGGTTGCCAGCCCGACCAACATCCCGGGGGCGCGCACGAGCCAGATGATGGCGAAGGATGCCACGGGCAACGTCGTGATGTTCGGCGGCGTCGACCTCTCCGTCTTCCCCGCCGTCAACTTCGCGGACACCTGGCGCTGGAACGGCACCGACTGGACGCAGCTCAACCCCACGCCGTCGCCCACGTCACGATCCTTCTCGGGCATGGCCTACGACGTGTTCCGCGGTCGCACGGTGATGTACGGCGGGCAGGCGACCAGCCTGATCGGCGGCAGCTACCGCAACGAGACGTGGGAGTGGGACGGCACCAACTGGATCCCCGTCACCACGGCCAACACGCCGGGCAGCCTGCTCGGCAACGCGAACGGCATCAGCCAGGTTGCCATGGCGTACGACCTGCAGGCGCAGCGCATCGTGATGTTCGGCGGCGAGGTGTTCCAGGGCTTCGTGCCCGCGAACAACCTCACGCTGGAGTACGACGGCGTGAACTGGGTGCGCACCATCCAGGCCGTGCGTCCGTCGCCGCGCGCACAGGCCTCGATGTGCTCGGCTCCGTCGCTCGGCGGCGTGCTGCTCTTCGGCGGCACCAACTTCAACAACCCGTCGGGTCCCAACGGCGAGATCGACTGGAACGACACGTGGGTCTACTCCGCCAGCAACGACACGTGGACGCGGCTGCAGCCCACGGGCGTCCTGCCGCCGGCCCGCGCAGGGGCATCGTTGTTCTTCGACCCGACCATCGGCCGCTACGTGCTCCACGGCGGCTACTTCAGCACGGCCATCGGCACGACCACCCTCACGGACACGTGGTGGTTCGACGGGACCACCTGGGTCGATGTGAGTGCGGGGGTCGGCGCGCCCACGGGTCCGCGTGTCCGGTTCCGCGCCTGCGAGGGGCCGAACGGCATCGGCGTGCTCTTCGGCGGCGCGAGCAGCTTCAACACGGCTGCCTTCGGCGACACGTGGCGCTGGGGCGGCGTCGCGCTGGCGACGTCCTACGGCACCGGCTGCATCGGCAGTACCGGGATCCCCAGCCTGAGTTCCACGGGCAGACCGGTGGTGGGGACCAACTACACGCTGGTGGGCGCCAACCTCGGTGTCGCCAGTTCGTTTGCCTTCCTCATGGCAGGCTTCAGCGACACCACGTCGGCGCTCGGTGCACTGCCCCTGAGCCTGCAGCCCTTCGGCCTCGGATCGAACTGCTTCCTCCTGCAGAGTGCGCAGTCGACCCTGCTGGTGCCCGTCGCAAGCGGGACGTGCAACGTGCTGCTCACCCTGCCCGCCACACCGGGACTCAATGGCCTGCAGCTGTTCCACCAGCTCGGCGCGCTCGATGCGAGCGCCACGGGCGGCATCGCCGTGAGCAACGGGTTGCGCAGCTTCCTCGGCCTGTACTGAAGACTGCTTGGTGGCTGCACGGCGACGTGCATGATGTGACGATGCGTTTCCCCATCAGGGTGCTCGCGCCCGTTGCGTTCGGTCTGCAGTTGCTCGGCCACGTCCACGCGCAGGATCCTGCGGCGGTGGTCGGCAAGGCGCCGCCACCGATCACGGTTGCAGCATGGGTGAAGGGTGCGCCGCTCGAGCGCTTCGAACCTGGCATCGTCTACGTCGTCGACTTCTGGGCGACCTGGTGCGCTCCCTGCAAGGCCGCGATTCCGCACCTCACGAGGATGCAGAAGGACCACCAGGGCAAGGTCGAGGTGATCGGCATCAGCATCTCCGAGCGCCAGGCCGACCCGGAGGACACTGCGTACATCGAGCGCGTCCGCACGTTCGTCGAGGGCCAGGGCGAGCGGATGGGGTATCGCGTCGCCGTCGACACCAAGGACAAGCAGATGCACGCCGCGTGGTTCAAGCCCGCGGGCACGGCTGGGATCCCCACGGCCTACGTCATCGACGGCAAGGGCACCGTGGCTTGGGTGGGCATCGGCTCGCCCAAGGTGGTCGAACGCATCGTCGGCGAGGTGCTGGCCGGCACGTTCGATGCCAGGGCCGAGGCCGAGCGCGCGCGCAAGGAGGAGGCCGAGGCCAAGGAACGCTCCGCTGCCGACATCGCCAGGGCGCGAGCATCTGCGCAGAAGACCGACGACAAGTACCCCGGCTACCGCGAGGCCATGAAGCGCGGCGACCGGGCTGCAGCACTCGCGGCGCTGGATGCCGCGTTCGAGGCCGATCCGTCCTCCGAGGCGACCGCCGCCTACCAGTGGAAGCTCATGCTGCTGCTGCAGGGCGGCGTCCCGGAGCAGGTCAACGGCTACGGCCGTTCGCTGCTGGAGCGGTTCCCGGACAACGCTGATGTCATCTCCTTCGCCTCCGCGGTCCTCGTGCACATGGACGAAGGCGCCCCGCGGTACGACGCGCAACTGGCCCACACGCTGGCGGAGAAGGCGTTTGCCGCCACCAAGCCGGACACGCGCACCCAGCTCTACGCCCGCTTCCGCCTCGGCTGGGCCCAGTTCCACGTCGGCAAGAAGGACGAGGCGATGACGACGATGACCGAGGCCCTTGCCGAGGTGAAGCGGCTGCAGGGCAAGGTCGAGACCGATGACCTCGCCCAGAGTTGTGAGGACGCACTGCGGATCTTCAGGAAGCCTGCGAAGACCTGAGCGTCGCCGTCATTCGTCGAGTTCGAGCCGGTGCCAGGTGGTGATCGCCTTGCTCCAGGGCTGCAGGTCGATCGATCCATCCCACACGGCAACCGAGAAGAGCACCCCGCCACCGGTGCGGAAGTCGATGGTGTCCTTGCCTGCGGGCGCGAGTTCTCGCGTCAGGACCACGCGCCACGTGCCCTCGTGCCACGCGGGCTGCGCGCGCAGCGGGTTGCCGGTGCCCCGGACCCGCGCCATCGACTCGAATCCGTGCACGACGAGCGCCTCGCCGCGGGTGCCCGGTCCGGTGATGCCCGGGATCGACAGCGTCGCATCGCTGGGTGGCTGCAGTGCGCCCGTGAGCAGGTCGAGCGCGCCTGCCACGTCCTGGTCGCGGAAGGACTTCCAGTGCCACAGCTCCACGGGGTCCGACGTGCTGCCCATGGCGAACAAGGGTGCAT
>JBEATZ010000283.1:0-4475 GCA_041161695.1 Planctomycetota bacterium
ACCATGCCGAGCTCGACGAGCTGCGCATGCTGGCGCACGACAGCACGCAGTGGATGGCCGCGTACCAGCAGAAGCTGGTCGAGCGCACCGGCATCCCCAGCCTCAAGGTCGGGTTCAACCGTGTGTTCGGCTACTACATCGAGATCACGCACACGCACCGCACGGCCGAGCTGCCGCCGGAGTTCTCGCGCAAACAGACCACCAAGAACGCCGAACGCTACGTCACCGACGAGCTGCGCACCTTCGAGGACAAGATCCTGCGCGCGGAGGAGAACTCGCGGCAGCTGGAGTACGACCTGTTCGTCCAGCTGCGCGAGCGCGTGAGCGCCGCAGTGGCACGGTTGCAGCGCACCGCGGCACTGGTAGCGAAGCTCGACGTGCTCGCCTCGCTCGCCGTGGTGGCGAAGGAACGCAACTACTGCCGTCCTGCGGTCGACGAGTCGCGCGCGCTGCGCATCACGGACGGACGCCATCCCGTCATCGAGGCCACCCATGCCGCCGGCACGTTCGTGCCCAACGACACCGACCTCGAGTGCCCGGTGCGCAGACTTTCGATCCTCACCGGCCCCAACATGGCGGGCAAGTCGACCTACATCCGCCAGAACGCGCTGATCGTCCTCATGGCGCAGGTGGGCAGCTTCGTGCCGGCCAAGGAAGCGCGCATCGGCATCTGCGACCGCGTCTTCACGCGCGTGGGCGCCAGCGACGACATCAGCCGCGGCGCATCGACCTTCATGGTCGAGATGACCGAGACGGCCATCATCCTCAACCAGGCGACGGCGCGCAGCCTCGTGATCCTCGACGAGGTCGGCCGCGGCACCTCCACCTACGACGGCTTGTCGCTCGCATGGGCCATCGCCGAGGACCTGCACGACCGCATCGGCTGCCGCGCGCTCTTCGCCACCCACTACCACCAGCTCGTCGACCTCGCCGGCCCCGGGCGCGGCATCGTCAACCAGCGCGTGGCGGTGCGCGAGTGGGGCGACCAGATCGTCTTCCTGCACCGCATCGAGTCGGGCGGCACCGACCGCAGCTACGGCCTGCACGTGGCGCAGCTCGCGGGCATCCCGCGCGCCGTCGTCGACCGCGCGCGCGCCGTGCTGGCCGAGCTCGAGCAGGATGCCGATGGCGTGCGCGATGCGCTGGTGAGCGAGCGCGACCGCAAGGCCAAGGCCGTGCGCCAGCAGGAGCTGTTCCGGCCGACGCCCGACCCGCTCACCGCCGAGCTGCGCAAGCTCGACCTGGACGGCATGACCCCGCGCCAGGCGCACGAGCTGCTGGCGAAGTGGAAGGCAGCTGCCGAGCAGGGCGACTCAGCGGCCGGGCCGCGGCGCTGACCAGACGATCAGGAAGCCTGCGGCGGCCACCAGCAGGGCCACGACCAGCAGGATCCAGCCGCCGTGGAATCGGCGCGGTTCGTGGTTGCCGTCGTCGCTCATGTCAGCTCCGGATGCTCCCGAAGAACACCACGCCCAGCGAGCCGAACAGGATCGTGGGCGACCAAGCGGCGACGATCGGGTGGATGTAGTCGCGCTGGCCCAGGCTCTGGCAGATCAGGTCGACGACCAGGTACGCCGCGCAGATGGCGATGGCGCCGATCACGCGCTCGAGGCGCGAGCCGCGCTCGAAGTGCACGGCAAACGGCAGCGCGAGCAGCAGCAGGATGATGTTGGCGAGCGGGTAGGTGAGGTGGCGGTGCAACGCGAGGGTGACGTCCGTGCGGTTGGGGCGGAGCTTCCGAAGCTCGACGAGGTCCGTGTAGGAGAGGAACTCGCTGTCGAGCGTCTCCATGCCGGCCTTCTGCAGCCGGAACGGCGTGAGCGAGGGTTCGCCCAGCCACTCCACCGGCTCCACCACGTCGCCGACGCCGCGCTTGCCGCCCGTGAGCTTCCAGTCACCCTGCGTGTCGTCCCAGGCCCCGCTCTCGGCATCGACGAGGATGGCGTCGCCGGCGGCGTCTTCCGTGAGCAGCATCGCCCGCTCGAACCTGCGCTCCAGCGGCTGGTAGACGGTCACGAACAGCGTGCGCTTGGCGCTCGTGTCGCCGGCAAGGGGCACCACGATGCCGCGCAGCTCGTTGCGCTCGTTGAAGGCACTGGTCGAGTGCTGCACGGCATCGCGCAGCGCGGGCACCAGCCACTGCCAGCAGGCGGCCATGCCGAGCGCGGCCATCGCGCCGGTGACCAGCACCGGCCGCAGGATGCGGATCATGCTGCGGCCGATGAACAGCATCGGCACGAGCTCGTTTGCGGACATCAGCCGTGCCACCGCGAACATGCAGGCGATCACCGTGGCAAACGGCGCGATCGTCACGAAGAACGATGGCATGAGCGCCAGGTAGTAGCGACCGAGCAGCCCCGCCAGCCCCAGCACCCCGAGGCCGCGCTTCTCGGCCGAGTCGAGGTAGCCGCCCACGTTGTTGAGCAGGTCGATGAGGATGCTGAGGAACAGGAAGAACACGATGCTCGCGAACCACGAGCCCGCGACGATCCTGCCCACGTAGCGGTCCAGCGACACGTTCATCGGCGCAGCACCTTCCAGCAGAAGGGCAACCCGAGCACGAGCAGGGCAGCCACCGGAGTCCAGCCCGCGTAGGGCGAGTCGGTGGCGCGCAGCAACCGGAAGCCCAGCACGTCGGCGCCGTAGAAGGCGCCGAGCGGCAGCAGGCCGAAGACCATGGCAGCCACGCGGCCGCGGTCGCGCGACAGCAGCGCGATGCAGAAGCCGATGGGCGCGAGGATGGCGGGCAGCAGCGCGAAGCTCGTGCGGCGGTGCACCGTGAACATCGCGCCGTTCGGCTGGTCGTGCACGTCGCGGTACACCTCGGACAGCAGCTGGTCGGAGGTCAGGTCGCGGTCGTCCTCGGCGCGGCGCCTGCCCTCGGTGAGGCTGCGCAGCGGCAGGTCGATCGTCCACTCGCTCAGCCGGTTGCCCGTCACCGGGTCGCGCACGCCTTCCAGCCGGATCAGCAGCGACTCGCTGCGCTCATCGGGGCGCGGGATCGACACCTTGTCGACGCGCAGCACCGGCGACACCACGCCGGCCACGCCCAGGTCGTCGTCCGGCAGCCAGATCGTGCAGTCGAGGTACTCCTGTGCCGCGTTGCGCTCCCTGCAGGTCCAGACGATGTCGGTGTTGGGGATCGACATCCGGTCGCTGCTGAGGTTCATGCTCAGGATCAGGTTGCGCGCGACCTCGACGCCCACCCGGTACTTGCGGAAGTGCGCCATCGGCAGCGCGTAGTGCATCGTGAGCGCGCCCACGATCGCCAGCACGAGGCCCAGCAGCAGGGCCGAGGTCATCGGCACGACGGGGCTGATGCCTGCCGAGCGGATCGCCACCATCTCACGGTCCTGCGTGGCCCGTGCAAACGTGAGGACCGTGGCCATCAGGAAGCTGATGGTCAGCAGGTGCGGGAACGCGTCCATCGCGAAGAAGATCGTGATGAGCGCCGCGTCCAGCAGGCCGCCGCCCTGCGCGCGCTGGATGCCGCGCGCCACGAGCGAGATCAGCACGATCGCGAACAGCACCGAGAAGGTGATGGCGGCATTGATCGCCAGTTCCTTCAGGTAGTATCGGTGCAGTTTCCACATCGCTGCACGCATGGTTCCCCAAGTCCCTCCCACAGGCAACGTTCCAGCGGCCCAAACCGAGCCGCTCGCGAGCGCACGCTGTCGTGGTGATGCCGTACGCGGACTGGCGAGGCACACAGCATGGCTGTTCGAGCACGGCGAGGCCGACTGGTCGCGGCGACCCGGCTTCGAGCTGGTGAAGCAGTCGACCGTGCGGTCGGTGTGGCGCACGCGGCTGCCCGACGGCACCGACGTGCACGTCAAGCTGTTCCGCGCCCTGCGCCTCGCCGACCGGGTGCGCGACCGCATCCTCGGTCCCGGGGCCGCGCGCGAACACCAGAACCTCGTGCGCGTGCGCGAACTGGGCCTGCCGGCAGCCGAGCCGCTGGCGGTGGGGTTCCTGACCGATGCCGAGGACGGCAGGAGCTTCCTCGTCACCCGCACCGTGGCCGGCGCACGGCAGTTCGACTGGGCCATGCCCACCGCGGTGGCCCGTGCCGCAGGCGCGCTTGTGCGCAGCGTGCACGACCTCGGGCTCGCCCCTTCCGACCTGCACCACGGCAACCTGCTCGTCGACGAGGCCGGCAACCCCTGGCTCATCGACCTCACCTCCGTGCGCCATGCAGGCACGCCCAGCCATGCGTCGAGGGCGCATGGCCTCGAGACCTTCTGCAAGGACCTCGACGGCGGCTCGCTCGACCCGCGCGCGCAGGCCTTTGCAGAGGGCTACTTCGCGGGCCACGCCACGCCGACGCCTGCCGATCTGCGCACCCTGCGCATCCAGTGCAGCCAGCGCCTGCGGCTGCGCGGGCTCGCGTCCTTCGGCAGGCGCTCAGGCCGCGACTGCAAGCACACGAAGATCACCAAGCCACGCCGCGGCGAGGCCCACTGGGCCACCCACGT
>JBEATZ010000300.1:0-5428 GCA_041161695.1 Planctomycetota bacterium
CTGGCGCTCGCCTCGCGGGTGATCGAAACCATGATCGCACGAGGGGACTTCGCGCCTGCCCCCCAGCCCGGCGTGAACCACTTCGCGCCGGTGTGGAACACCGACACGCAGTGGGCCCTCGCGGGCATCAGCGAACTCGTGCCCGGCAGCCTGCTCACCGCACGCTTCGCGGTGCCCGACGACCCGGTCTACGCAGTCACCCAGCGCAACCTGCTGGTGAGCTTCGCCGGCCACGCGATCGACCAGTGCGCCGGTTCCGCCAGCCCGCGGCATGCGCGCTCCGAGCGCCTGCCGAAGGAGTTCTGGCGCACGCCCATCGCGCCCGTCCTCGAGATCCTGGTCCCGGAGAAGCAGCTCGAAGAAGGCGTGCCGTGGGGCCTGCAGATCCTCGTCCAGCCGATCCCGGGCGTGTCCTTCGTCACGACGCTCTACGACCTCCATGCCCGCGTGGCCGCTGCACCGTTCGCGAACGAACTGGCGCGCGAGGCCCTCAAGCAGGTGGAGGAGCGGATCGAGCAGATGGGCGAGAAGCTGCCTGCACTGCACCGCGCCCGCAACATGGGTGACGGACGTGCGAGCCTGAACCGCCAGGAACTCGACCAGGTGCTCGACCACCTGCCGATGCTCGAGTCCGAGGGGTTCGTGCTGCGCCTGCCGGGCGTCGAGTCGATGCAGCGGTTGAGTGCGCGCGTCGCCCTCATCGAGAAGGGCGCTGCCGAGGACCCGCGTCCGTGGTTCGAGTTCCGCTGGACGCTCGCCGTCGGCGACAAGGAGCTCACCAAGGACGAGTTCGAGAAGCTCGTCAACGCGCGTTCGCCGCTCGTCTTCCTCGACCGCCGGCCCGTGCTCATCAGCCCCAAGGACCGCGAGGCCCTCGCTGCCTTCAAGCAGCGCATGAAGGAGGGCGCCGAACAGATCAGCTTCTTCGAGGCTCTGCGGCTGCGGCTCGCAGGCGCCACGCACCTGCACGGGCTCGCCACCGAGACCATCATCAGCACACCGCGCCTCGACGCGCTCCTCGCGAGCCTCGAGCAGGCGCGCAGCGTCGAGGGCCGCGTGCTGCCTGGCGGCTTCGTGGGCGAACTGCGTCCGTACCAGCAGCGCGGCCACTCGTGGATGTACTTCCTGGTCGACCAGGGCTTCGGCGGCTGCCTCGCCGACGACATGGGCCTCGGCAAGACCGTGCAGGCCATTGCCGTGATGCTCGACTGGCGCAAGCGCGAGAACCGCCGCGGCGCCATCCTCATCGTCTGCCCGGTGTCCGTGCTCGGCAACTGGCGCCGGGAGCTCCATCGCTTCGGTCCCGAACTGCGCGTCACCATGCACCACGGCAAGGGCCGCGCCACCACGGTCGACGAGATGCGCGCCTCGCTCGAGGGGTGCGACATCATGCTGACCAGCTACAACCTGCTGCAGCGTGACGAGGAGTTGTTCACGGCCGTGAACTTCGAGGGCCTGATCCTCGACGAGGCCCAGAACATCAAGAACCCGACCACCAAGCAGTCGAAGGTGGCGCGTCGCCTCAGCGGCCACTTCCGCCTCGCGCTCACGGGCACGCCGCTGGAGAACCGTCCGCTCGACCTGTGGTCGATCATGGACTTCCTCAACGAGGGCCTGCTGGGCACGCGCACGCAGTTCCTGCAGACGCTGGAACACCCGATCGTGAAGCAGCGCCGGCAGAGCTCCATGAACGCGCTGGCGCGGCTCGTGCGCCCGTTCGTGCTGCGCCGCCTCAAGACCGACCCCGAGATCGTCACCGACCTGCCCGAGAAGTCGGAGCAGATCGTCGCCGCCACGCTCTCGCGCGAGCAGGCGATCCTGTACGAGTCCGTCGTCCGCAAGGGTCTGCAGGAGGTCGAGAAGGCTGCCGAGGGCATCCAGCGCCGTGGCGCCATCCTCACCACGCTGCTGCGCCTCAAGCAGGTGTGCAACCACCCGGCGCACTACCTCATGGACGGCTCCACGCTGGCCAACCGATCCGGCAAGCTCGACCTGCTCGCCGAGATGATCGAGGAGGCCATCGAGGAAGGCGACCGCTGCCTCGTGTTCACGCAGTTCAAGGAGATGGGCTCGCTCCTCAAGACCCACCTCGAGGAGCGCATCGGCGGACCCGTGCTCTTCCTGCACGGCGCCGTGCCCCAGAAGGAACGCGACAACATGGTCACCACCTTCCAGGAGTCGAAGCCCGAGGGCCCGAAGGTCTTCGTGCTGTCGCTCAAGGCAGGCGGCACCGGCCTCAACCTCACCGCTGCCAACCGCGTGTTCCACTTCGACCGCTGGTGGAACCCGGCCGTCGAGGACCAGGCAACCGACCGCGCCTTCCGCATCGGGCAGCAGCGCAACGTGTTCGTCCACAAGTTCGTGTGCACCGGCACGCTCGAGGAGCGCATCCAGCAGATGCTCGATCGCAAGCGGGCCGTCGCCGAGAACCTGCTGGCAGCCGGCGAGAACTGGATCACCGAACTCAGCAACGAGGAGCTCAAGCGGCTGCTCGTGCTCGACCGGAAGGAGGCGCTGGCATGAGCGAGCGCAAGTCGGTTTCCCTGGGCGAGCGCTGGCGTCGCGAGGCGACGCGCGGCATCGACGATCGTCGCCTCGCCACGGCCCTCGAGGTGCTGCCGAGCATCCGCAAGCCGATGGTGCGGATCCGCTCCGGCTCCATCGTCGCCGAGATGGAAGGCGCCATGGGCTCCATCCACGAGGTCAGCATCCAGGTGCGCACCCTGTCGCAGAAGGAGTGGCCCACGCTGGTGCGTGTGTTGCGTCGCTCGCGCTCGATCGTCGATGCGCTCGAACAGGGCCGCGTGACCCGTTCCTTCGACCGTCTGGTCGCCCGCATCGTGGGAGAACCGCTGTTCCCGGACAGCCGCCGCGTCACCTGGGGTTGCAGCTGCGACATCCCCGAGAAGCCGTGCCACCACGTGCTGGCCCTGCACGAGCTGTTCGCCCGGCGCCTCGACGAGAAGCCCTGGGAACTGCTGCTGCTGCGTGGCATCGACCTGCACAACCTGCTCAACCAGGTGCAGAAGGCCCCGGCCGAGGGGGAGCACGCGGCCCTCGCCTACGGTGCGAAGGAAGAACCGGTGCTCTACCCGGATGCCGAGGACGGCGACCTGGAGAGTGCCATGACTCCTGCCCAGCTCGCCTGGCTGTTCGGCATCGTCCCGGACCGCCTGCGTACCGCCGTCACCGAAACGGTGAAGCAGTTGTCGCGGACGCCGCCGCCCCCGCCGCCTCCCGGCCCGGTGCTCTCGGGCCGCGCCTGAAGCAGGCCTCCGGGACCGCAAATCCTCACGCTGATTTCGGGCGGTTGCGCTTGGTCGGCTTGCGTCGGTTCGGCATCCTGACGTTGCTGCGGACGCCCCTCCCCAGCGCAAGACCACCCCGTCGATCCTGCGCGCGATGGACACCCTGCTCTTCGGACTGTTCGGCTGCACCCTGCTGGGTGTCGCCCTGATGCACAAGCACAGCCTGGTGATCGCCGTGGGCGGCATGCTCGTGATCACCCTCGTCTCCCTCGGGTGGAACGGCCTGCACCTCGGCCACCACATCGAGCACGAGGCGGAGATCATGCTCAACCTCGGCGGCCTGTTGCTGGGCTTTGCCCTGCTCGCCGACCACTTCGAGCGCAGCGAACTGCCGAAGAAGCTCACCGACTTCCTGCCCGAGGGCCGCAAGGGCGCGTTCGTCCTGCTGCTGCTCGTGGCGTGCATGTCGGCCGTGCTCGACAACATCGCGGCGGCCCTGATCGGCGGGTCTGCAGCGGCCACCCTGTTCAAGGGCAGGGTCCACATCGGCTACCTCGCCGCGATCGTCGCCTCCGCGAACGCTGGCGGTGCAGGCTCGGTGATCGGCGACACCACCACGACCATGATCTGGCTCGGCGGGGCCCACCCGACCTGGGTGATCGAAGCTGGAATCGGCGCTGCGGTCGCCATCCTCTTCATGGGCTGGGTCTCCTCGGGCCAGCAGCACCGCCTGCAGCCGCTGGTGCGCAGCCCGTCCACGGAGCCCGTGCACATCGACAGTGCGCGCCTGCTCGTCGTCCTCCTCATCATCGTCGGCGCGATCAGCTTCAACATCTACAACGGGCTCCCGGCCGTGGGCGTGTGGGGGGCGCTGATCGTGGGCAGCCTCTGGCGGCAGCCAGACTGGGCCCTGATCGGCGGTGCTGCCAAGGGCATGGTGTTCCTGCTCAGCCTGGTGTGGTCTGCCTCGCTGATGCCCGTGAAGGCCCTTCCGGATCCCACGGAGTACACCACCCTGGGACTCGGCTTCATCTCCGCCTTCTTCGACAACATCCCGCTGACCAAGCTGGCCATCGACCAGAGCATCAAGGGTTCCGGCCACTACGACTGGGGCTTCCTTGCCTATGCCGTCGGCTACGGCGGCTCGATGCTGTGGTTCGGCTCGTCCGCGGGGGTCGCCCTCGCAGGTTTCTTCCCGCAGGCGAAGAGTGCGGCCACGTGGGTCAAGTCGGGCTGGCACGTGGTCGTCGGCTACGTGCTGGGGTTCTTCGCCATGCTGTGGCTGATCGGCTGGGACCCGCACCCGATCAAGGAAGACGAGTTGCGTGCCGCGGGACAGCAGGGCACCGCCCCGTCCGAGCAGCCGAAGTAGTCGACCGGCTGGGCGGCCGCGGATTTCGACCGCCCATCTGGTCGCGCAGCGCGTGCACCGGCATCCTGCGGGTGCTGCGGAACTCCCCCCCGCAGCAGACGCAATCCGGGCGGGCCTGCCTCGATGGACTCCCTCCTCTTCGGTCTCTTCGCCTGCACCCTGCTCGGCATCGCGATGCTGCACCAGTACAGCCTGCGGATCGCCGTCGGCGGTTCGGTGCTGATCACGCTGGTCTCGCTCGCGTGGGGCGGGCTCGAACTCGGTGCGCATGCCGTGCACGAGGCCGAGATCATGCTCAACCTCGGCGGCCTGCTGCTGGGCTTCGCCCTGCTCGCCGACCACTTCGAGCGCAGTGAGCTGCCCAAGCGGCTCACCAACATCCTGCCCGATGGCCGCAAGGGCGCGTTCGTCCTGCTGCTGCTCGTGGCGTGCATGTCGGCCGTGCTCGACAACATCGCCGCGGCCCTGATCGGCGGGTCGGCGGCGGCCACCCTGTTCAAGGGCAGGGTCCACATCGGCTACCTCGCGGCCATCGTCGCGTCGTCCAATGCCGGCGGCGCGGGCTCCGTGGTGGGGGACACGACCACCACCATGATCTGGCTCGGGGGCGCCGACCCGCTGTGGGTTGCAGAGGCCTCGATCGGCGCGCTCGTGGCCGTGTTGTTCATGGGCTGGTTCGCCTCCGGCCAGCAGCACCGGCTGCAGCCGCTCGTGCGCGAGCCATCCGGCGAGGCCGTCCATCTCGACCACGGCCGCCTCTTCGTCGTCGGCCTCATCCTCGCGGGCGCCATCGGCGCCAACATCGCCT
>JBEATZ010000320.1:0-2923 GCA_041161695.1 Planctomycetota bacterium
CAGGCGTGATGCGGCTCGGTCGCCGCGGCGACACGGTGGCCGAGCGCCTCGGTGAACTCGCCGTCGCCTTCGCCGCGCTGCTCGACCGGCTGCAGCCCCGCGAGGTCGCGTTGGAAGAGGCCTTTGCCGGCAAGAGCATCCAGTCGGCACTGCGCATCGGCGAGGCGCGCGGTGTCGTGCTCGCCGAGTCGGCGCGGCGCGGCCTGGTGGTGCACCAGTTCCCGCCGGCGCGTGTGAAGCGCTGCGTCGCGGGTACCGGCGCCGCGCGCAAGGAAACCGTGGCTGCGATGCTCGCCCAGCAACTGCCCGGCGCCGCCGCGATCGCCGAGGCGTGGCCGGAGGATGCCACCGATGCCCTGGCCGTAGCCCTCACCCGCGCCGAGGAGCGCCGTTCCCCGCTGGTCCAGGCTGCAGCGGTCGCCTCCGCGCTGGATCCCGGCACCCCGATCCGCTGGCGGCGCCGCCGGTAGCGCAACCGCACCGGCGCTCTGGCCCCCGCGCGGGTGTCGCCGCTAGACTCCTTGGTACGGCGGCTTCGGATCCCGGGTCGCCGTATGCCCCACGGTCCACCCTTGTTCCACCATCCCAACGCCTGGCACGACCCCGTCTCCCTGCGCACGTGGGCGCACAGCGCGCTGCACGGGCTGGAGCACGGCCTCGCGGCTGTGGCCGAGGGCCTCGATTGTGGCGGCGGCGCGGGTGAACTGCTCGCGCGCGACGCACTGGGAGCCCCGGTGGTCGTCGTCATCGCGTGCGCCGCGGATCGCACCGTGGCAGCCCGCGTGGCCGCGGCCCACGAGTTCCTCGCACGCAATCCCGCGGTTGCGGCACGCATCCTGCCCGACAGCGGCTTCGACCCGAGGCTCGCCCCGCGGATCCTCGTGCTGTCTGCCGGCATCGCGAGCCACGTCCTCGATGCACTGCGGCGCCTCGCAATCGACGGCCTCGAGGTGCTCGAGATCGAGGGCTTCCAGCTCGGCGACCAGCCGCGCGTTGCCGTCCGTCGCCTGCTCGGTCCCGTGTTGCCGGAGCCTGCAATCGCCGCGCTCGGTGAAGCCCTCGCCGCGGCCTGGAGTGCGCTCGGCGCCATGCTCGCCCGCATCGACCCCACCCTGTTCGTCGACGGCGACCGCCATGCGCGTCGCCTGCTGGTGGGCGGGCGCGCACTGGCCTCGTACCGGATCGAGGGTGGTGCCATCCTCGCGCAGGTGCCCGGGGGCGCCGTGCACCGGATCCACGACGCCGAGGGCGCCATGGGCTTCGTCGACACGGTGTTGCGTCGCCACGCCTCGTTGCTCGCAGGCGGCAGCGAGGTTGCGCGAGCGGAAGCACCGGGTCGCGCGGGTGCTGCGCCGGGCCCGGACGTCGATGCGATCCGCGAGCACCTCGCTGCAGAGCGCCTCGGCGCCGAGGGCTGATCCGGCGCGTTTTCGCGGTCCGCGTTCCCCTCTCCCTGCAGCGTCCCGGGCAGGTGCCCGAGCCTGCGGGAGGACACGTGTCGGAGGGAACACACGACGGTGGGATCGCGCGCGGCGGAGCCGTGCCCATGGCGCCGCACCGGCGAAAGCTGCTGTTGCGGGTGTGGGCCCTCGCAACCATGGGGCTCGCCGTGCGTGCACTCGCGGACGGGTGGCTCGGGCCCGTCGAGCGCGCGCAAGGCCTGCCTTGGTCCCCTGCGGTCGTGGACGTGAACGTTGCGGGTGTGGCGGAACTCACGGCACTGCCCGGACTGGGGCCGGTTCGTGCCCGCGCCATCGTCCTGCACCGCGTGCGCCACGGCTGGTTCGCAAGCCTCGACGAACTCGGTCGCGTCGACGGCATCGGGCCCGAGACGGTCGAGGTGCTTCGTCCGTTCGCGACCGTCGCCACCGGGGCTCTGCGCTGAACTCCTGCTGGGTTTCGGGTAGGGTTCTCCGTCATGCATGCGACACCGCGTGAGGTCGCCGAGTGTGTGCGCCGGGCCCTCGCCGAGGACCTGGGTGGCGACTCGTTCGACGCGGACATGGACCTCACCAGCAGGCTGTCGGTGCCTGCGGGCCTGCAGGCAGGCGCCCGCATCGTGGCAAAGGCACGTGGCGTGATCGCCGGGACGCGCGCTGCAGAAGCCGCATTCCGAGCCCTCGATCCCGCGGCCGTGGTCGACGTGCGCACGAGGGACGGTGCGAGCGTCCAGCCGGGCGACCTCGTCATGACGATCCGCTGCGCGGCGAGGGCGCTGCTGGCCGCAGAGCGCACGGCCCTGAACTTCCTGCAGCGGTTGTCCGGCGTCGCGACGACCACGCGAGCGCTCGTGGATGCAGTTGCCGGCACGGGTGCGCGCGTGCTCGACACGCGCAAGACCACGCCTGGCCTGCGCATGCTGGAGAAGGATGCCGTGGTCGCGGGCGGCGGCACCAACCATCGCATCGGTCTCCATGACCAGGTGCTGCTGAAGGAGAACCACTTCGCCATGGCCGGCAGGCCGCACGAGGAAGTCGTGCGCCACTGCGTGGCCTCGCAATCGTCGCCCGTGGTCGCCGAGGCCCGCACGGTCGACGAGGCGGTTGCCGTCGTGCGCGGCGGGGCTGCCGTGGTGCTGCTGGACAACTTCACTGCCGGACCCGGCCTGCGCGACGCCATCGCCCGCGTCCGTGCGGAGGCTGCGAGTCGCGGCCGGACGGTTCTGGTCGAGGCCTCGGGCGGCGTGCGGGCCGAGAACATCCGTGCCTATGCCGACTGCGGTGTCGACCGCATCTCGGTGGGCGCACTCACGCACTCAGCCCCTGCTCTCGACCTCTCGCTGCTGGTGGAGGGGGCCTGATGCAGCGCAGCCTGCAGTTCACGCCGGAGCAGGCATCCGTGCGGGAGGCGCGCGACTTCGCACGCGAGGCCGCCGTCGAACTCGGCAGCAGCACGGATGCTGCCGACACGCTCGCCCTGGTGG
>JBEATZ010000245.1:0-3849 GCA_041161695.1 Planctomycetota bacterium
GGCCTCGAGCCCCACGGCGTGCTGCGCGTGGGATTGCTGCACTACCACACGGCAGCCGAGGTGGAGAGGTTCCTCGCCCTGATGCCTGGCCTGCTGCACGCCTGAGCCGCAACCCCGCACCTCCGCACTGCGGCTTGCTTGTGGCGCGCCACCACGCGGCCTAACGTGCCGCCCGTTCACCAACCACCCCAAGGACCCCCCATGATCCGTTTCGCCACCCTCGCCGCCCTCGCGGCCATCACCCTCCCCCTCGCTGCGCAGGACATCCAGGTCTTCGGCGGCAAGGGCGAACGTGCCGCCAGCACGATGGTCTTCTTCTCCGACAAGCCGGAAGGCGGCATCTCGCTGAGCCACGGCCAGCCGCTCTGGCGCGACGAGTACAACGCCATGCTGCCGCAGCTCACCGGCAAGATGCACCGCCTCGGCAAGGACTGGTGGACCACCTTCGACAACAGCATGAAGCTGACCATCGGCGGCGCCGAGCTGCCTGCCGGCAGCTGGTTCTGCGGCCTCGAGGTCAACGACGCAGGCGTGTTCCACCTGGTGTTCCTCGACTCCTCCAAGGCCATGAAGGAAGGCGTCATGCCCTTCATGCCCGCCACCTGGAAGCCCGAGCACAAGGTCCCGCTCGTGCTGCACAAGGACAAGCTCCAGGCTGTGGTCGAGAAGATGACCATGGAGATCAAGGGCGACGCCAAGCAGGCCGAGCTCACCCTGAGCTGGGGCAAGCACGTGCTGCACGCCGACGTGAAGGTGCACCTCGCCGGCAACGGCCAGGGCGAGGCCAAGGGCGCCGAGAAGAAGGACGGCGACAAGAAGGACGCCAAGCCGGCGAAGTGACGGTTCCTGCCGCAGCCACGCGGCACCGACACGGGCGCGCGATCCCCACGGGTCGTGCGCCCGTTTGCGTTGCAGGAGGCGATCGCGGACAGTCGTCGCCATGAAGCCCGTGCTCGAGGCCCTGCTGCTGCCCCCGCTCAACGGCACGGCCCTCGTGGTCACGGGTCTGGTGCTGCGCCGCTGGTTGCCGCGCCTCGGCACCGCCATCGCCTGGTGCGGCGCCCTGCTGCTGCTCGTGCTGTCGCTGCCCGTGACCGGCGGCGCGCTCATGGCCACGCTGCAGCACGATCCTGCGCTGCCTGCCGAAGGACCGCTGCCGGCAGCGGATGCCATCGTCGTGGTGAGCGCCGAGTCCGACACGGTGGGCGCCGAGTACGGCGGCCCGACGGTGGGACGCTTCACCCTGCAGCGGGTCCGCTATGCCGCCGCGCTCCACCGCCGCACCGGCCTGCCCGTGCTCACCAGCGGCGGTATCCCGGCGCGCGACGTCGAGCCCATCGCCGAGTCCATGGCGCACACGATGGAGCAGGAACTCGGCGCCACGGTGCGCTGGCGCGAGAACCACTCGGCAGACACCTGGGAGAACGCGCGCTTCAGCGCTGCGATGCTGAAGGAAGCAGGCGTGCAGCGCATCCTGCTGGTGACGCATGCCTTCCACATGCCGCGCGCGCTGCACTGCTTCCGTGCGCAGGGACTCGAGGTGGTCGCCGCCCCCACGGCGTTCCGCGGCCCTGCGTGGGAGGACCTGCGCAGCCTCAAGCCCAGCTGGTCGGGCCTGCGCGACTCGTCGCTGGCCCTGCACGAGCACCTCGGATTGCTGTGGTACCGGCTCAGCGGCAGGCGCTGACCGCACGCTGCGCGCGCAGCAGCGCGACGAGCGACCACCCGTAGAGCGCGAGTGGGATGCCGAACCTCGCGGCTTCCAGCAGCAGGAACCCTGGCGACCACGCACCTTCACTACCCGAGCTCAACAGGCGTGCCCACTGGTACGCGCCGTACCCGGAGAGCGGCAGCGCACCCACCACGGTGCACGCAAGCGGCCAGCGCGGATGGAGGATCCCCAGCGCGCAGTAGGCACAGGCGGCGAGCCCGAACAACCCGCCCGCGGTGAGGAACAGGTCGCTGAAGTCGAACACCTCGCGGCCCTGCTCCCGGTCGTGCTGGACCGTGAGGAACTCGACGAGGCCGAAGGCGAGCACGACGCTTGCGGCGACGCCGAGGTAGGCGGCGATGGCCACCGACACCCAGCGCGCGACGCGGCTGCCGAGCGGGGCAGGCACGACAGCCGCAGCCGCCGTGCCCGCCTGCTGCGCGCCTGCGGGCGCAACCTCGCTCACTGCCCGATGATGCCTGCGGCTGCGTCCGAGGTGACGAACCCGAGCAGGTTGGCCGCCGCATCCGAAACCAGTGCCTGCGAGTAGAACTGGGTGCAGAGCAGGCTCGCAGAAGCCGGGATCGAGAGGTTCCAGGTGGCGCGCCCACCGAGGCCGATGATCAGGTTGGTGGCGTCGGGCCGCACGTTGCCGAAGCAGCCGGGGGCGCCGAAGGCGGTGAGGTCCAGCGGCAGCGGGCCGAACGCCGAGGACGTGCGGCTGAACCCCAGCATCACGATGGCAGCGTTCGCAGGCAGGTTGGTGAAGCCGACGCTCATGGTGTTGCCGAGGCGCGGCAGGCTGGTCGCCGAGTTCTCGGGGACACCGTTCGCACCCGCGCAGCCGGCAGCGAAGAAACCGTAGCCCGCTTCGCTCGTGAGGCCGCAGGTGGAGTAGTGGATCGCGCCGTTCCACACGCGTGGGCTGAAGAGCGTGCCGGTGCTCAACACCGGCTCACCCTGTACGGCGCCGGTGGTGAAGCTCAGGTCGGCATTGGTGTAGGTGCGCGTGCCGCCGAGGTTCGAGTAGGCAGGCGAGGTGCCGACGTGCTTGATGCAGACGCCGTAGGTGCCGGGCGGCACGTAGATCGAGGGGCTGAAGGGTGCGAAGCTGCGCTGCCCCGTGCCGCGCGAGGTGATCGCCGAGGTGCCGGCGAGGCGCCACGGTGCGCTGCTGGTCGTCTTGCCGGCGTAGCCGCCGGGGGTCAGGTAGACCTCGACGGTGACCGGGTTCGCGCCCGAGCTGTTCACGTGCAGCGCGCAGATCGAGATGCCCGCGGGGTTGGTGACCGTGAGGTCGAGGAAGTTGGCGCTGCTGAGGGCCGTGGTCGTGGTCACGGTGCCGCCCGTGAAGAGCGATTCCAGCGTGCTGGCGACCGCGATGCGCTTCGAGAGCGTGGCGGTCGGCTGGCAGGCGCGGCCCGCGGTCAGCGTGGCCGTGACCTCGCTGCAGGCACTCGCGCTCGCGTAGTTGAACACCGGGTTCTGCAGCGTCGAGTCCACGACGTTGTCGCCATCCAGGTCCCATGCCCAGCTCGTCGGCGTGGGCGAGGAGGTGTCCGTGAACTGGACCGTCAGCGGCGCGATGATCGCATTCGTGAACGACGGCACGACGATGTCCGTCTGGATGTAGTTCGTCTTGGTGACGATCGTGGGCAGCACCGAGTCGATGACCGTCAGCGAGACGGTGTAGTTGCCGCAGTTGGCGTACGTGTGGATCGGGTTCGGGCCGTTGCCGTCCGGGATGCCGTCGCCGTCGAAGTCCCACACGTAGCCGACGATGCCACCTGGGTTGGATGACGCGGCGCGGCTCGTGAACTGGACTGTCAGGGGCGATGCGCCGCGGGTCACGTTGGCGGTGAAGTCGGCGAACACCGTGCCCACCGTGTAGTGCACGGCCACGTTGGCCATGCGCGGCGTGGTGCCCACGACCGTGCCGCCGAACGCGTCGGTGGCAAGCGACGGCCGGGCGCGCCCGGTGTTGAAGTCGAGGGTCAGGTCTGCATTGGTGTAGGTGAGCGGCAGGACCGGCGCGGTGTTCGGGTTGGTGTACACCGGGTTCACGTTGATGTGGTGGAGCGCGACGCCGTAGGCGCCGGGCGCGACCGCGAAGGGATTGGGCAGCAACACCGTGGTGC
>JBEATZ010000421.1:0-2701 GCA_041161695.1 Planctomycetota bacterium
TGCCGGCCGCCGAGGAAGAGCCGGAATCCGTCGTCCGAGCCGAGCGACCACTGCTGGGGGCGCGCGGTGGCTGCGAACACCTGCTGCGCGAGGTAGATCGCGTTGGTGCCGTCCTGCAGCCCGTTCACGCGGCCCTCCGCGTACTCGGGGATGTGCTGCCAGCGCCGCTTGGCGTTGCCGAACGGCTGTGCGCGGTCGATGGTCGCGGCGAGTTCGGGCCCGAACTCGCGGCTCCAGACCTCGTCGCGCGAGCCGTTGAAGGGGCCGGCCCGGTAGAAGCCCGAGCGGGCGAGCGGCAGGCGCGCGAGCGCTGGTTCGGCGATGCTGCCGGCCGTGAGGCGCACGCAGCCGAAGGTGTGCTGGGCGTAGATCGAGTCGTACTTCAGGGTGACGACGAGATCGGTGCCGCCCTCGAAACCGAAGTCCTCGCCCGCCACGAACAGCGCCGTGCGCGGCGCAGGCGCGCCGTTGTGGCCGTCCACGGCCCAGCCGAGGTTCTCACCGTCGGCAAGCGTGTTCACGACGTGGAAGTCGCCATTCGCCTGCTCGAGGTCCGCCCAGGCCCACGAGAGCGGCACGGTGCGGCGCTGCGCCGGGTCCTTCACCGACACGGCCTCCACGGCCACGTGGTTGAGCACGGCGTTGCCGTTGGGTGCGCGGCCGACGCGGCCACCGGGCAGCGAGGCGTGGGGCAGGGCCTCGAGGCTCAGCATCCGCAGCTTCGCCGCATCCGTGCGCAGCGTGATCACGTGGGTGTCCTTGGCCGGGTTGGCGCCCGAGGCGAGCACCGAGCCGTCGGGCTGGACTGCGAGCGTCGCGCCTTCGGTCGAGGTCGCGGCCACCGGCGTGGTGGATGCCCATGCGAGGCCGCTCGATGCCACGAGGTCCGCGACGAACTGGGCGCGCTGCTGCGACTCGTCCGCCGGCTCGGTGGCGAGCTCGGTGCGGGCCTGCGCCACCTGCTGCTCGCGCTCCGCGATGCGCGCCTGCTGTTCGGGCTGGGGGACGTCGATGAAGGGCTCGAAGGCGCGGTTCGGGTCCGGGACCTGCGAGTAGAGGCCCGGCTCCTCGATCGAGTTGAAGTACGCGAACAGCCCGAAGTACTCCTTCTGGGAGATCGGGTCGTACTTGTGGTCGTGGCAGCGGGCGCAGTTCACGGTCAGGCCCAGCAGCACCTGCCCGGTGGTCGCCGTGCGGTCCGCGGCGTACTCGACGAGGTACTCCTCGGCGATGGCGCCGCCCTCGTCGGTCGTCACGTGGTTGCGGTGGAAGCCGCTCGCCACCTTCTGGGCGAGGGTCGCGTCCGGCAGCAGGTCGCCGGCGAGCTGTTCGACCACGAACTGGTCGAAGGGCATGTTGTTCCGGTACGCCTGCAGCAGCCAGTCGCGCCATGCCCACATCTGCCGACCTGCATCCATGTGGATGCCGCTCGTGTCCGCATAGCGCGCGGCATCGAGCCACGGCGTGGCCATGCGCTCGGCATGGCGCGAGCGGTAGGGCTCCTGCGTCAGCAGGCGGTCGACGAGCTTCTGCCACGCATCCGGCGAGGCATCGGCGAGGTGCTGGTCGAGTTCGGCCGGGGTGGGCGGCAGGCCCGTGAGGGTGAGGAACAGCCTGCGCACCAGCGTGGCGCGGTCGGCCTCTGGCGCGGGCGCGAAGCCGGCCCGGGCCAGTTCGCGGCCCACGAAGTGGTCGATGGGGTTGGCAGCCGTGACGCCTGCAGGCGCGGGCGGCACTTCCGGCCGCGCAGGCGGCACGAAGGACCAGTGCGACTCGTAGTGGGCGCCCTCGGTGATCCAGCGCGCGATCAGCGCCTGCTGCTCGGCCGTGAAGGGCTTCTTGCCGGTCGTCGGCGGCGGCATGACCTCGTCGGGGTCGTGGTGTGCGATGCGCGCGAGCAACTCGCTCTTAGCCGGCTCGCCCGGGACCACGGCTGCGTAGCCGCCGAGGTCGGCCGTGGCGCCATCGCGCAGGTCGAGCCGCAGGCCTGCCTCGCGGGTGGCCTCGTCGGGGCCGTGGCACTTGAAGCAGCTGTCGGACAGCAGCGGCCGGATGTGGCGCCCGTAGCTCACCGGTTCCGGTGCCCCGGTGGGGACCTGGGCCGCGGCTGCCACCGGCCCTGCAGCCTGGGTGGGCGCGCCTGCATCCTTCGTCGGATCCGCCTGCTTGCCGCAGGAGGCGAGGGCTACAGCCAGTGCGGCTGCATGCAGCCGGAACAGGACGCGGGTGGCGTGTGGGGGCAGCATGGGAGGATGCCGCGCAGCCCTCGAAGACAGCTCCGCAGCGGGTTCAAGATGCACCTGTCCGGCGAACCTGTCAACCGAGCATCCCGGCCCGCAAAAAAGGTTTTTCGCGGTCCGGCATTTCCCTCAGGTGCCCGCCGCCCGGCTCCACTCCGCGAGGAAGCGCCGTCGCATCGTGCGGTCGCTGCAGCGGTCGGCCCCGTGCCGGAGGACGGAGCGTGCGGTTGCGTCGCGGCCGGCCGCGCGGAGCACGCGCAGCTCCAGTCCCAGCGGCAGGTCGGCGCTGCGGCGCAAGTCGAGCAGTTCGGTCACGCACCGTTCCTCGGCGGCTGCGTCGCCCTCGCGTGCGGCAACCGCTGCGCGCAGGCCGAGCCATGCGGCGCGCAGGGTCGGGATCCCGAGTTCCTCCACGACAGAGCCCAGGTCCCCGTGGTCGATGCCGAGTTCGGTGAGGTGGA
>JBEATZ010000432.1:0-6295 GCA_041161695.1 Planctomycetota bacterium
CTGCTCGACCTGGCGCTGGAGCGCGCTGGCGTGGCGAAGGATCCGGTGCTCTGGCCGGTGCCGGCGCGCAGGCCTGCGCCCGCGGCGCACACCTGAACTGACAGTCGGTTCAGCCCCGCGCCTTCGGCTTCGGCGGCGCAACCTGCGCCTTGAGCCACTCGGCAGCGGGATCTGCAACCTGCTTCTTCCGCACCGTGATGGTCTCGCGGCCGTCGAAGGCAGCGAGCATGCGCTGGGCGAAGGCGCGCTTCTGTTCCTCGCCGCGCACCGTGCGGGCGAGCCCCTGCAGCAGGCCGCGGAACTGTTCGCCTGCACGCTTGGTCCGCTGCTTCTCAGGCAGCGCCGCATGCTGCGCCACGAGCTTCGCGGCCTGCGCCTCGAACTCCGACTCGCCGCCGACCGTGCGCCAGCAGCGCGCGAGCAGTACGGCATCGCGGCAGCCCTGCAGTTCGAGGGCGCCGAGGAGCTTCTTCGTGGCCTCCTTGTCCGCGGGCGCCGGCAGGGCGCGGATGCGCGCATGGGCTGCATCGCGCAACGTGGCCTTCAGCAGCGCATACTGCGCGGGGTCCTTGGTGGCATCGATGGCTGCGTCGACGCGCTTCACGAGTTCGAGGCAGGTGTCCGCGTCGCCCGCGGCGGCGATGGCGGCCTCGACGACCACGGCGCTGAACGGATTGCGCGCGAGGCCCGCGGACAGGAAGGCGAGGGCGCCGTCCCGGCGCGCGACCTCGTCCAGTTGGCCGAAGGCGCGGCGCATGGCCAGCGCGTCGACGAAGCCTGCGAGGTCGTGGTTCACGGCCCACGCCACCGACTGGTGGTGGACCATGGGCCTGCGCTCGGCCCCGTCCTCGAGCACCCAGCGCGCGTGCACGCTGGTCACCTCGTCGCCCCCGGTGGCGTACTGGTCGCCCACGCAGCGGAAGGTGCCCGTTGCCGCATCGTGCACCATCTTCACCACGGCGCAGTGGCCGGGCTGGCCGGCGGTGGACGCAGGGATGCCGCAGATGCGATAGGTGCGGGCGCCGATGTTGCCCATGGTCCCGCACACGCCGCCGTCCTTCCACATCATCTGGATCGAGCCGTAGGCGAAGGCGAACGGGCTGGAGCGGCGCGCGCTCTGCATGTCGAACTGCTGGGCGATGCCGCCGATGTACTCGCCGTAGGTGCGCATCTCGCCGTGGTCGCGGAAGCGCTGCCAGATCTCCTCGCGCTCGCGCAGCGGCTGGTCGTCCGCCGCCAGCATCAGCAGCACCGGCCACGGGGCGTTGAGCGGGAACCGCGGCCACTTGCGGTCCTGCTGTTGGTCGGTCGGGAAGGCATGCCGGTCGTTGCGGAGGAACCACGCCATCGACTCGGCCGGGGTGGGGGCGCGGTCGCGGGCCGCGGGCATGCGGCCCTTGGCGCGGTACGCAGCCTGGAACAACTCGTGCGCCGCCGCGATGCGCTTGCGCTGTTCGGCGTCGGCAATCGCCTCGGTGGAGAACCAGTGCACGGCGCGGTCGCCGCACTCGATGCGCACGTCAGGATGGCCCTTCGCAGCCATGTACGCGTTGAACTCGTCCTGCAGGGCCGCGGAGGCGATCACGTCTGCGGCGACGAGGCCGCGCTTCACCTTCTTGCGGGCCACGACCGCCTTGCCGCGCGGCTTCGCGATGCCCTTGTCGTCGTACTCCAGCGGCGGCAGTTCGCGGGTCTCTACCTCCACCTCGATGGGGGCATGGTCCTCGAGGAAGTTGACGACGTGGTCGTCGCGGTCGAGGGCGCGCGTCGGGTCCCTCGTGTCGACCGGCTGGCGCGGGTCGGTGGGGATCGTGAGCACGAGGGGCGCGCGATCGCTCACATCTGGCAGCTGGTCGCCGCGCGGTGCGACGTCGCCGTCGTTCCAGGGCGAGGCCTCGGTCCGCAGCGCCCGCGAGCCGGCATCGATGGCGAAGGCCAGGGCGAGCTGGGGGTGGGTGTTGCGCACGGCCTCGGTGCCGAGGTCGATCTCGAGGGAGCGCAGCTGCAACAGCACCACCAGCGGATCCTTGCTGCAGCCGTAGACGGTGGCCTGGCGCACGGGATCCGCGTCCACCCAGGCGAGGAAGTCGGCAGGCAACCGGATGCCGCGCGCGGTGCAGGCAGCGAGCGTGCGTTCGCGCGCCTCGGCCACGAACCGTGCCGTGCGGACGGTCCACGACTCGGACTGGGCCACCGCACCGGCGGACCCGGCGTTGGAGGCGATCGGCGCCTGCGCCGGGACGTAGACTGCGAGGAAGGCTGCGAAGGCGAGGATGCCGGCGGGAAGGCGATCGCGCATCCGCGCATCCTACGCAACCGAGCGCCTGCCGTGGACGGTGCGCTGGTTGCACCTGCGCGCAGCCGTCCCTACGCTGCGCACGCTCGCCGGAGTGGCGGAATCGGCAGACGCACGGGTTTCAAAAACCCGCGCCCCAAAGGCGTGGGGGTTCAAGTCCCCCCTCCGGCACCAATGTGGCCCCGAGACCTCGGTCCCAGCGACCGGCGTCTCGGGGTCGCTTGTTTCAGCGCAGCCGGTAGCTCGCAGGACGCGCGCCTTCCGCGGGGCGTTCCTCGAGGATGCCGAGGCGCACGGCCACGCTCACGACGGCGCGTGCCTCGTCGAGGTCGGTGCCCTGCGCGCGGCTGAAGGCATGGAGCAGCGACTCCGCAGACACCGAGACCGCGCGGCCGCCGAGTTCGCCGAAGAGGTCTGCGAAGACCTGCGGCGCCACTTCGAGGCGGGGCGGCTGCGTGGCCTCGGCTTCGTCGCCGGCGCCCGAGCAGCAGGGCTCGACGTTGGTGCCGCAGTGGGCGCACTGCCCGTGGCCGTGGACGTGCACCAGGATCAGGGGCACGCCGCAGGCTGGGCAGGCGGGACGCACGGATTCCTCAGGCCGTGGTGACGATCATCTCGGCGTCGATCTCCGACTGCACGAGGTTCTGGATCGCCATGAGGGTGCCGGCAGCAGAGCTGGGGCAGCTGCCGCACGCACCCTGGTAGCGGATGTAGAGCGTCTTGCCCTCGAGGCCCATCACCTGCAGGCCGCCGCCATCGCCGGCGAGCGCCGGGCGCACGCGGTCGTCGAGCAGCGCGTTGATGCGGCCCATCAGTTCGGGATCGCCGCCCTTGGGCAGGGTGTCGAGCGGGTTGCCGTCGCCAGCGGGCGCCGCGTGCGCGGGCTCGTCGGCGGGGATGTGGCTCTCCAGCATCCGCGTCACCTGCTCGGCCACCATGCGCCAGTCGGCGGCAGCCGTCATGCTCACGGTGACGAAGTTGTCGCAGAAGAACAGCGTCTCGACGCCCGGGATCGCGAAGATGCCCTGCGCCAGCACGTCGCTGCGGGCCTCCTCGGGCTTGGCGTAGCTGACCGTCTGTCCCGGGCGCGCCAGCTGGCGATCGACCAGGAACTTGAAGGCGTTGGGGTTGGGGGTGGGCTGGATGCTCTGGACCTTCATGGACATGCGCGGATCAGGATAGCAGGAGAGGCCCCTTCATCGGCCAGCCCCCTGCGAAAGCAAGCCGAGGCGCCGCAGGATCCCTACTGCAGCAGGTTGCGGCTCGCATCGGCAGGGCCGGTGGTGAGGAACACGGGCTTCCACAGGCCGCCCGCGCCGGCATGGTCGGTGACCCGCAGCACGATCGTGTTCACGGCGCCCGGCACCAGGGCGGACGCAACCTCGGCATGCACTTGCTGCAGCCACACGGTGGTCCTGGTCACAGGGTCACCGAAGCGCGCGACCTCGCGGCCGTTCACCCACAGGATGGCGCTGTCGTCGATGCCCTCGCACACGAGCCGGGCCGTGTGGCCGGCCCAGTCGCCCGGCACGACCACGTCCACGCGGTACCAGCCGGTGCCGGTGAAGTGCCGCAGGTCCTCGGCCTGGTTCTCCCAGTGGCTGCCTGCCTGCAGGGTGCGCCACCCTGCACCGTCGGTGCGAGCAGCAGGGTCCATCCAGCGTCCCTGCACACCCTCGTCCCGGTCGTCGCGACGGAAGCGCCAGTCCCGCAGCTCGATCTTCTTCTCGTCCAGCAGCGAGCGCAGCGAAGCCAGGGTCGCATCCGACAGTGCGCGCTGCGGCTCCGGACCGGTGGCGAGGTGCTGCAGGCAGCGCTGGAGCACGTGGCGTCCTGCATCGGTTTCGTGGTCGAAGCAACTCGCCAGCAGGCGGCCCTTGCCCACGCGCGTGTCGAACGCGAACAGGTGGCCCCGAACCTCCGCGAGGTCGTGGGTCTCCCAGAACGCGAGGATCGGGTCGACCTGGTCCGTGAGCTGCGCCCACGGCATGAGCCGCTCGCCGTCGAGGTCGAAGTGCAGCAGGTCCACGAGCATGTCCACGGGCAGCACGGCGTGGATCGCGTGCTTCGGCGCGAAGGGAGCACCGCGCAGGTACCACATGGGCTCGCTGCGGAGCGAGTGCCGTGCCCCGGCGACCTTCAGGTGGACACGCCCTCCAGCCACGAGGAAGTCGAGCGTCGCCGTGTCGAGGCGGTCCACCACGCGCACGTCTGCGGGCGGGGGCTCGGCGATGCGCGGCAGCAGCCAGAGGTCCCAGCTGTTCGTCGTCTGCTGCTGGCCCCCGGCGCCTGCAAGCATGGCCGTGACGCGCCTGCGCTCCGGGATTTCGCCGCACGGGGTCGAGGCATGGGTGGCGAGCGGCGCGGACACGCTGCCGGGCAGGACCTGCACCCGCGCCTCGGGGCCGAGCCCCTGCACGAACCCGTCGAGAGGGCCGCGGCCGAAGTGCGACACGCGCACGGCCACCTCGCCTTCGCCCCAGCGTTCGACGAAGGCGCGGCGGTCACCCGGCGTCTCCAGGCAGAGCATGGTGTCGCGGTGCCATTGCCAGTCGGCGGCCGTCCACTTCAGCCGGTCGAAGTCGTCGTACAGGCCCATGCGGCACTTGGTGACGTCGCGCGCGACGGACACCACGTAGCCCGCATCGGGAAGGGTGCGCCGGAGCGTCTCCACCTGGTACTTGCGCATGTGCATCGCATGCCGGAGCGACAGGGGATACAGGCTCGTGAGCGTGGCACGCCCGAACTGCTGCTCGACCCACGCCTCGAAACGCGTCTGGTCGGCAATGCACAAGGGCGCCCACCAGCGCGGCGCATCTGCGTCCCTTCGCTGCCACTCGGCGAGGTCGAACCACGTGTCGCCGGCCATGCACTCGCCGAGGAGCAGCGGCTTCTCACCAGCCGTGCGCTGGTGCTTCGCGAACTCGGCGAGGCGACGCGGCCACCAGCGGTTGTTGCCGTAGGGATGCTCGTCCCAGAAGTCGGTGACGCGCTGCCAGCCGATCCACGAGCTGTCGTCGACGACGAGCGTGTCGGGCACCGCTGCCTTGCAGGCCTCGTAGAGTTCCTTCACCACTGCGAGGTCGGCCCCGTGGCCGGTCTCGCAGGTGATGCTGCGGAACGCGACGGATGGGTGGCTGCGGTCGAGGCGGAAGAACTCGCCGTACTCGCGCAACAGTTCCTCGCGGTGCGCCTGGTCGATGCGCGGGTGCCAGGTCGGGTACTCCTGCCAGACGAGCATGCCGACCTCGTCGCACAACTCGAGGAAGCCCGGCGGCGGCACCCACAGGCAGCACTTCACGAGGTTGAAGCCGAGGCTTCGGAAGTCCTCGATTTGCCTGCGCCAGTGGTCGAGCGCCAGCGGCGGTGCGAGGTGCGGCCGCGCGTAGCCCCAGTGCAGGATGCCGCGCACCTGCAGCGGTTCCTGGTTCCAGAACAGCCTGGTGCCCTCGGCGCGCAGGTCGCGGAAGCCCACCCGGCGCTCGACGGCATCGAGTTCCTTGCCGTCGGCGTCGAGCAACTGGATGCGCACCGGGTGCAGCGAAGGCGTGCCGGGCGACCAGAGCCGCACCGCCGGGACGCCGAGGTTCAGGTCGGCACGCTGGTTCGCGCCGACGTCGGCCATGGCGCTCGCGAGCACGTGCGAGCCGTCGAACACGGAGACCATGACGCGGACGGGGACCGCGGCAACCGGCCCGGCGAGCACCGGCACCTCGACGCGCAGGGTGCGGTTCGCGAACCCGAAGAGGAACAAGCCGTCGCGGTCGAGCACCGGGCCGCGGTCCACGGCGAGGGCGACAGGCTGCCAGATCCCGCCGAAGTGCGGCTGCAGTTCCGGCAGGAAACCCTGCGTGTTGTGGCCCACGCGCTCGTCCACGCGCACCACGAGTTCGTCGGTGCCGTCGAAGCGGCATGCATCGGTGACGTCCACTGTGAACGGCGTCCAGCCGCCGAGGTGCGCGCCCACGGTCGTGCCGTTGCACTGCACGGTTGCATGGG
>JBEATZ010000438.1:0-8837 GCA_041161695.1 Planctomycetota bacterium
CCCTTGCCCCCCGGGTGCGCCCGTGCGCACCTACAAGGGCTCCACCATCGACGTGGAACTCGTCGTCAACAAGGCCGGCTGGCACGACCCGCAGGGTCGCATCACCGTGCTCGAGAACGACGTGCAGGACACCCTCACGGGCGCCCGAGCCGCGGAGCCGCTGTTCATCCGCGCCAACTCCAACGACTGCATCGTCTTCCACCACACCAACCGCACGGCACGCGAGCTCCACGAAGACGCCTTCCAGGTGCAGACGCCCACGGACACCCTGGGCATGCACATCCACCTGGTGAAGTTCGACGTGACCTCCTCCGACGGTTCGGGCAACGGCTGGAACTACGAGGACGGCACCTACAGCCCTGAAGAGGTGCACGACCGCCTGCTGGCCATGGGCTTCCCCGACGGTCATCCCAACAGCACCGGAGGCACGAGCCGCTACCAGACCACGGCACAGCTCTGGTGGGCCGACCCGCTGCTCAACGGCTCGGGCACGGACCGCACCATCCGCACGGTGTTCATGCACGACCACTTCGGCCCGAGCTCCATCCAGCAGCACGGCTGCTACGCGGCGCTCGTGGTCGAGCCCGCGGGCTCGACGTGGTGGGATCCGGAGACCGGCGTCCAGTTCGGCACCCGCGCTGACGGCGGCCCGACCAGCTGGCGCGCGGACATCCGCACCGGGGCGAACGGCAGCGACAGCTTCCGCGAGTTCTGCCTCGCGATCGCCGACTTCGCGATCCTCTACGACGAGGCAGGCAACCCCATCCACCCGCCTCGCGACAACGGCGTCATCACGCCGGAGGCCGTGAGTGCCCACAGCCCGGGCACCATGCTGCTCAACTACCGCAACGAGCCCGTGCCGCTGCGCATCGGCCAGATGGTGAGCAATGGCTCGCACAACATCCGCTCCCTCAAGAGCGGCAATGCCGGCCGCATGCCCTTCTTCTTCAGCTCGGAGACCCACGGCGATCCCGTGACCCCGATCATGCGGATGTACCAGGGCGACAAGTACCAGATCCGCATCGTGCAGGGCTCCCACGAGGAGTCCCACGCGATGAAGATCCCGCGCAGCAAGTGGCTGCGCGACACCTCGTCCCCGAACTCGGGCTACACGAACAGCCAGCACATCGGCATCTCGGAACACTTCGAGTTCAACGGCAACGCCATCGCCATGACGCCCTTCCCGGTGAAGGTCGGCAGGACGACGTTCCCGAACTCGCCCACGGCATCGGACATGCTGTGGGTCGACGGCTCCGAGGACGGCATCTGGAACGGTGTATGGGGCCTGATGCGCGTGTTCGGCGGCACCAGTGCCACTGACCCCGCAACCGGCCAGCGCGTGACCCTCCGCCCGCTGCCCAACAACCCGCAGGGCATCAGCGCGGGCAACAGCAGGGACTTCAACTGGCCCTGCCCCAAGACGGCCCCGGTCCGCACCTACAACGTGGCCGCGGTCACCGCCGCGAGCGTCGTGGGCACGGACGGCATCACCTACAACCAGCGCCTCGACCTCTTCGACAACACGGGCCTGATGTTCGTGCGCGCCGAGGACATCGACAGCACCACCGGTCGCCTGCGTCCGGGCGTGCCGGTGGAACCGCTGGTGATCCGCGCCAACGCGGGTGACTGCCTGCAGATCAACCTGTCCAACCGCCTGCCCAGCGTGCGCACCTCGGTGCCGGACAACCCGTCCACCGATGCGCGCATGCAGAACCTGACCCGCCTGAACGTGAACAACATGATCACGGACAACATGGTGGGCATGTCCATCGACCTGGTGTACGGCGACGCGGCCACGGAGGGCTCGCACATCGGGCGCAACCCGAGCTCGCTCGTGAGCCCGGGCGCGAGCCGCACCTTCACCTGGTACTGCGGCGACCTGACCTACAACAGTTCCACGCGCAACATGGTTGCGACGCCGGTGGCCTTCGGCACCTGCGGCATCCGCTCGTGGGGCGATGCCATCAAGCAGGGTCCGCAGGGGCTCTTCGGCGCGCTCATCGTCGAGCCGCAGGGATCGACCTGGAGCAATGCGACCGGCACCACCGCCGTGATCACCGCGCCCGCCGGCAGCGGCACGCCCTCGCGCTACCGCGAGTTCGTCGTCCTCCAGCAGAGCGGTCTCAACCTCCACCAGTCGAGCGTGGGCAACCACATCCCCGACGACGAGGCCGAGGGCGACGACCCCGGTGAGAAGGGCTACAACTACCGCGCCGAACCGATCTGGGGTCGCCTCAACTCCAGCTACCTGAATTCCGATCAGTTGAACCAGGAAGACCAGTCGAATGCGCTGAGCGGCGCCATCGAGACACCCGTGTTCGTGGCCGATGCCGGCGAGCGCGTCGTGTTCCGCTTCGCGAAGGTCGCGGGGCGCGCGAGTTGCCGCACCAGCGTGTTCACCATCCACGGCCATCGCTGGCTCGACATGCATGCCAATCCGCTCTCCAACGTCTGGGGTCAGCAACACTCGATCACCGTCGGTTCCAACCTCAACCTGTGGTTGCTCGACGGCGCAGGCGGACCCAACGGGGTGCGCGGCGACTTCCTGTTCCGCGAACTCAACCTGCCCATGTTCGCGCAAGGCCTCTGGGGCATCTTCCGTGTCCGCTGACACCGGGCCCGGCGCGAACCGTGCCCCGGCACGGCTCGCGCTGGCCTGCTTGCTCGCCCTCGCGGCCTGCCGCGAGGGATCGGATCGTCCCCAGCAAACTGCCGCGCCGGCTCCTGCAGGCGCACAGGACGGCGCCGTGCGCGAGCTCGTGCGCGACGGCGTGCGGCTGAGCTACGCCATCGAGAACGCCGACCCCGACCAGCAGGACCGCCCGCTCCGTCGCGGCGACCTGGTGCGCGTGACGTTCTCGGTCACCGACACGACCTCCGGCAACCCGCTCGGCAGCATGCGGCCCTCGGCGTGGATCATGGGGCGTCCTGCGGAGGCTTCGCGGAGCCCGGACGAGGAGACGACCAAGACCGTGATCCGCAAGCTGCTGGCGGCCAATGCCGCGAGCGGCGCCGCCACCAACCTGAATGCGTACCTGATCGCCGTGCTCAACGGCGACAAGACCCTCACCATCCTCGACCCGACGCTCGATGCGATGCAGACGCGCATGCGCAACATCATCGTGTTGCCGGCGCAGGGCACCGACGTGGCGGTGGGCCCGGACAACGACCTCGTGTTCGTGGCCATCCCCGGCCGTGGCGAGGTTGCCGTCATCGACGCACGCACCATGCAGTCGAAGGGGCAGGTCACCTGCGGTCGCAGCCCCGAGCAACTCGTACCGTCGGTCCGCGGCGGAACCATGTGGGCCCTCGACCAGCAGGGCGACCGCGTCTACGTCCTCGACGGGCGCACGGGCAAGCTCACCCAGTCGATCGCGACGGGCAACGGGCGCAAGCACGTGAGCTTCGATGCCGAGGGTCGGGCAGCCCACGTCGCACACCTCGAGAGCGGCCGCATCACGCGCGTCGACCTCGGGACGATGGAACCACGGGTCCTTGCCGAACTCGGCGCACCGCTGAGTTCCGCAGGCTGGTCCGACAGCGCGGGCGCGCTGCTCGCGTGCACGGCGGCCAGCGGCAAGACCGCGTGGGTCGACGGCGCCACGGGCACCGTCCGCCCGGGCCCGGACCTGCCGCCGCAGAGCGGCCCGATGTGGCCGCTGGAGGAGGGTCGCTGGATCCTCGCGGCCGACGGCGCAGGCAACCGGGTGCACGCCATCGACGCATCCTCCAACGCACAGCCGCGCGCCTTCGCCACCGGCCCGCGCCCCGCGCAGGCAGTGTTCTCGAAGGGCTTTGCCTACATCCACTGCGCTGGCAGCAAGGACCTCACGCTGCTGCAGGTCACGGCGCTCTCCGACCCGGGTGCGATCCCGAGCCTGCAGATCCCCATCCTCCAGAAGCAGCCCGAGCCCCCGGCAGCGCCGCTGCCCGGCGACCTCGTGGTGCTCAACCCCGACGGCATGTCGGCGATGGTCGCGGCGCAGGCCGAACAGCTCCTCTACTACTACTCCGAGGGCATGAACGCGCCGATGGGCAACTACCAGACCTACGGCAAGACGCCCGTGGGCCTCGCAGTGCTCGACCGCAGCCTCAAGCGCGTGTCCGACGGCGTCTACAGCACGGTGGTGCCCCTGGAGGCGCAGGGCGAAGTCGACCTGTACGTGTACCTCGAGCAGCCCGTCCGCATGTACGGGCGCTTCGGCCTCACCGTCGAGGCCGACCTGAAGACCCAGGCCGACCGGGAAAAGGCCAAGCCCCGCGGGATCCCCGTCCTGGATGCAGCCGATCCAACCTACCCGGTGGGCCGTGACTTCGCCCTCGACCTGCACCTCGTCGACCCGGAGACCAAGCAGCGGGTGACGCAGGAGGGCTCCGTGCGGGTGCTGGTCACGCCGCGGTTCGGCAACGAGCAGTTTCGCCGGCCAGCAACCCACCTTGGCAACGGCACCTACCGCGTGCAGTTGAACCTGCCCAAGACCGGGACATGGCTGCTCGTCGCCCAGTGTCCCGAGCACAACCTGTCCTACAATACGCATCGACCCCTCGAGCTGAAGGTGACGGACGACGTGGAGGGCACGGTGGCCCCGGCGGTGCCGGCGCCGCCTCAACCCGCGAACGCAACCGGCACCGGCAAGTGATCCGCACCATGGCCATTGCACCTCCTCGCCTGCGCCTCGCCGCCCCCGTCCTCGTTGCCTTGCTGGGCCTGCTCGCAGGCTGCGGCGGCGACGTCGCGGCCGCAACCAGCGAGGACTGCTGCGACACGGAGGCGGCCGAGACCAAGGCCGCGGCAGTGGTGCAGGAACTGGAGGGGCGCAACCTCAGCGGCATCCCGGACCTCACGCTGCTCGACCAGGACGGCAAGGAGCATCGGCTCGTCACGGACCTCATCAAGGGCCGTCGGGTGATCGCGAACTTCGTGTTCTCCACCTGCAGCACGGTGTGCCCCACGCTGCAGACGGTCTTCGAGGGCGTGCAGAAGCGCCTCGGGGACCGCCTCGGCAAGGACGTGGTGATGCTCTCGATCACCGTGGACCCGGACAACGACACCGTCGCGCGCATGAAGGCGTTTGCCGAGGACCACCATACCAAGCCGGGCTGGTACTTCCTCACCGGCAAGCCCGAGAACGTGCGCGAGGTGCTCTACGCCTTCAATGCCTACACGGCCAAGAAGGAGGAGCACACGGCGATGTTCGTGCTCGGCAACGAGCCCGCGGGCAAGTGGATGTACCAATCGGGCTTCGTCGAACCCTCGGTCGTGGTCCGCGCCCTGGACCTGCTCGGCAAGGAGCAATGACGGCGTGGCCGCGCGGCTCGGCAGGAACGCGCGCCGGGCAGCCTGCCTGGCGCTGCTGACGGTGCTCGGCGCCTGTGGCGAGCCGCAGGCCGATCCATCGGCAGCGGAGCGCGGACGGCTGCTCTACATGGAGGGCCGAAGCGCGCATGGCGATCCTGCCACGGTGTCGATGACACTGCTCGGCGATGCATCGCGCGCCCAGTCCGCCGTGCGCTATGCCTGCGTCAACTGCCACGGCCCCGATGGCGTGCCGCGCACCGAAGGCGGGGTCGCCGTGCCCTCGATCCAGCCGCACGCCCTGAACGCACCGTCCGTGGGCGACAATGGCACGGGAAGGAAGCGCCCGGCCTACGATCGCACCTCGCTGCTGCGCGCCATCACCATGGGCGTCGACGGCGGCGGCAACTCCCTCAACGTGCTGATGCCGCGCTTCAACCTCACCGAGCGCGATGCAAACGACCTGCTGGCGTGGCTCGGCACCCTCGGCAGCAGCGCAGTGGCAGGCGTGGACGACAAGACCGTGCGGATCGCCGTGCCCACGGGCAACACGCCCCAGCATCGCGCCGTGACGGAGACGGTTGCAGCCTTCGCGGCGGAGACCAACCGCCACGGCGGCATCTACGGACGCACCATCGAACTGGTGCCGCTGGGCGAGGACCCGCAGCGCAGCGTCTTCGGCATCCTCGCGCCCATCGGTTCCGCGGTGGAAACCCTGCCGGCCGGCATGCCGGTCTTCGGCGCGATCCACGAGGAACTGCTCTTCGACCCACCTGCCGGCAACCGCATGTTCCAGTTGCTGCCCTCGCAGGCCTCGCAGCTGCGCGTGGCCGTCGACGACCACTGCGTCGCGCGGCAGCACGGAGCGACGAGGTTCCACCTCGTCCTCGAACAGCTGCAGGACGGTGATCGCTGGCAGCGCGTGCTGGGCTTGCAGCTCGCACGCGTCCCCGGGGCCGTGCTCGAGCTCGTGGACGCAACGGGTATCGCGAGCCTTCCCGACGATGCCGTGGTGCTCGTGGCGGGATCCCCTGCCCACAAGAGCGCCGTGCTGCGGGTCCTCGCGGGTCGTCGCACCGGCAGCGTGTACGCAACCCACCGCTTCGAACCCGGGACCCTGGAGCAGCTGCCTGCCGAGTTCCTCGCACGTCTCAAGCTGCTGCTGCCCATCCCCGTGCCGGCCGCGGACGACCCGCGTCTCGCCACGTTCCGGGACTTCCTCGCCCGCCACGGGCTCCCCGAGACCCACGTGCCGCAGCGCATCATGGCGCTTGCCGCGTGCTTTGCCTTCGGCGAGTGCCTGCGCCGCTGCGGCACGCGCGTGACCACCGAACGCATCGTCGAAGAGGCCCTCAAGCTCCACCAGTACCGGCCGTCGCTGTTCCCGCCCATCTCGTGGACGCTGGAACAGCGCGTCGGCTCGATCGGCGCCCAGGTGGCCCGCTTCGACGGGACCCAGCGCAGCCTCGTACCCGAATCGGAATGGAAGGCGCCCCTGTGAACCGCGGCTCCAACACCCTCCGTGCACTCTGCGTCCTCGTGGCCTCGATGCTCCTGGCGTCGTTCCTCGGTCCCGCCGAGGTGGCCCCGCAACCGGCATCGGCCCAGGATCCGCAGGACCCGATGGCTGCGTGGCCGCAGCAGACCGTGGACGGCCGCAAGGTCGACTGGCGCGCCATCGGCGAGCGCAGCGTGCTGGTGAGCTTCTTCAGCCTCCGCATGGAGGGACTCGAACCCTACCTGCGGGCGCTGCAGTCGGTGCACGACCAGCGCAAGGACGCCAACCTCGAGATGGTGGCCGTCTGCATCGATGCCGTGCCCGCTGCCGACGTGGCCGCGCGCATGAAGCAGCTGACCGTCACCGTGCCCGTGGTGCTCGACGCAGGCGGGGTGCTGCGCGAGGGCTACAAGCCGACGGCCATGCCGCACAGCTACTTCTTCGCCGAGAAGCAGCGCTACCTCGGCGACCTGCCCGGGTTCCCCACCGACGGCTACCCGACCCCGACCATCTTCTACGCCAACCTGCTGCGCCGCGCCGTCGGGCTCGACCAGGAGATCGGCGGCGACCCCACGCGCGAACCATGGCCCGTCGTGCCCGCGTTCGCGATCGAGGGCACCACGGTGAGCGACCAGTCGCTGCGCGGCACCACGTGGTTGCTCGCGTTCGTCGCCTCCGACTGCGACAAGTGCAAGGCGCAGCTCGACTACTTCCGCACCCTGCACCGCGAACTGGAGGGCCAGAAGGTCGAGTTCCACGTCGTGCTCGTCGACGAGCAGGCCGATCCGGCGCGCTTCCGCGCCGACCGCCAGCTGCCCTTCGCCGTGCACGCCGACCGCGGCGGCAAGGTGCGCCAGGCACTGCACTACCGCGGTTTTGTTCCGGACACGCTCGTCGTCGACGCCGAGGGACGCATCCGCTTCCGCCACCTCGTGTTCGACGAGGAACAGCCGCCGCTGTACCGGATGGAACTCAAGCACCTGCTCGGCATGCCCAACCCGCCGTTGCTCAAGGGCACTGGTCCGAGCGGAGAACGCCGCTGCATGATCTGCCACGAGCGCGAGTACTTCGACTGGCTCGCGAGCGGCCATGCGGGGGCCATGCGCACCCTGCAGGCCCAGGGGCAGGCCGAGAACCCCGAGTGCGTGCAGTGCCACGTGGTCGGCTGGGACAAGCCCGGCGGCTACAACGCCAACCAGGGCGCGCGCGCCCACCTGCTGGCCAACGTGCAGTGCGAGTCGTGTCATGGCGACGGCGGCCCCCACCTCGTGCAGGACCGCTCGACGCGCGAGATCACTGCGGCCACCTGCACGCCCTGCCACGACGAGAAGCACTCGCTCAACTTCGACTTCGACCGGTTCCGGGACCTGGTCAGCCACCAGTCCAACCTGCTGGGGGCCACGCCTGAGCAGCAGCGCGAACTCGCGGCCCGGCGCGACGCGATCCGCCGCACCCTGCTCGAACCCGAGGGCGCCTACGTGGGCGCCAGCGCGTGCAAGGACTGCCACGAAGGACAGCACGAACGCTGGTCGAACAGCGCCCATGCGAAGGCCGTGGCGAGCCTGAAGGGCCAGCAGGTGACGGATCCTGCGTGCGCACGGTGCCACCACACCGGCCTCGAACGCACATGGGTCGGCCGCGAGACGCCCAAGGCAGGCGATCCCCTCGCCGCGGGCGTCCAGTGCGAGGCGTGCCACGGCCCAGGCGAACGCCACGTGAAGGCAACGTCGCCGGAGCAGCACCGGGCCACCATCACCGGCATGGGGGCGAAGTGCGAGGAGTGCGTGATCGCGCAGGTGTGCACCAACTGCCACGACCCGAAGAACGACCCGGACTTCGACCTCAAGAAGGCCCTGCCGCCCATGCGCGCGCTGTGCCGTCCGGCAGCCGGCAAGTAGTCGTACGCATGCTGGTCCGCATGGGCTGAGGGGCTATCGTGGTCGGCCACGCCATGGACCAAGCCACGCTCCGGGTCACCCCGCTCGAGAACTTCCCGCCGCCCGCCCAGTGGGACGACTGGACCGAGTACGACGCCGCCGCCTG
>JBEATZ010000453.1:0-12978 GCA_041161695.1 Planctomycetota bacterium
AGCTGCACGCTTATGGCTGCTCCCTTCCGGGCCTGACCAGGTTCACGCCGCTCCCTTGTCCGGGACCCGGCAGACCCCACTTCGGGGGGCCGAGCCACGGGGCGGCCGGTTGCATCCGGACGCCGCAGGGTTCTTCACGCGACAGGTCGAAAACTGGCGGAGAGGGGGGGATTCGAACCCCCGACGAGCTTTTGGCCCGTACTCGCTTTCCAAGCGAGCTCCTTAAGCCTCTCGGTCACCTCTCCGCACGCGATCTGTCGCTGCCGCGCCCATGGGTCGCGCGCCGTCGGGACGGGGGCGGCCGGAGTTTGGCAGGGAAGGTTCTTAGCGCCTGCCTGCCGGTGCCGCAACCAGTCCGTGCCCCGATCCCGCCCTTCCGTCCGCGCCTGCGATCGTCGATGCTGTCGGCATGGCCGAGACGCAGGGCAAGAGCACCCCGTACCAGGTGGTGGCGCGGCGTTTTCGCCCCAGGGCCTTCGAGGAGGTCGTGGGGCAGGACGCGATCCTGCAGTCCCTGAAGCGGGCGCTGTCCAGCAAGCGCGTGCCGCATGCCTTCGTGTTCGCAGGCAGCCGCGGCGTGGGCAAGACGACCACGGCGCGCATCCTCGCGCGATGCCTCAACTGCAAGGAAGGGCCCACGGCCGAACCCTGCGGCAAGTGCCCGCAGTGCCAGTCGATCCTCGACGGCTCGAATGCGGACGTGATCGAGATCGACGCGGCGACCCACAACGGCGTCGACGACATCCGCGCGATGCGCGAGCGGGTGGGCTTCGCCTCGCTGGGGTCGCGCTACAAGGTCTACATCCTCGACGAGGCCCACATGCTGTCGAAGGGCGCGTGGAACGCGTTCCTCAAGACGCTGGAGGAGCCGCCGCCCGGCGTCGTGTTCGTGCTCGCCACGACCGAACTGGAGAAGATCCCCGAGACCATCCGTTCGCGCTGCCAGGTGCTGCTGTTCCGTCGCGTCGGCGACGGCGACATCGTGCAGCGCCTCGCCATGATCGCGGAGCGCGAGGGCGTGAAGCTGCCCGAAGCCGTGCTGTCCGAGATCGCGCTGCAGAGCCGCGGCGGCATGCGTGACGCGGAGACCGCGCTCGAACGCGTGCTGCCCGTCGCCCGCGAGGCCGGTGCAGCCTTCGACCTCGCCGCCTACCGCGCGCTGATGAACCGCGTGGGCACCGATCGTGCCATCGAGGTGGCCCTCGCCCTCGCTGCCGGCGATGCAGGCCCCGGACTGCACTTCGCCGCCGAACTGCGCCGCACCGGCATCGACGAGCGTGAGGCGCTCGGCGAACTCGTGGACGTGCTGCGCCAGGCGCTGCTGCTGCACATCGGCGGCAAGGACACCGAACTGGTGCCTGCGACCGGCTCGATCCGCGAGCAGCTCGTACGACTCATGGCTGCCTCGTCTGCGCACCAGCTGGAGGCGATGATCCAGGCCGGCGTGCTCGGCAGGCAGCGCATGCGCGAACTGGACGACCGCGCCGTGCTCTTCGACCTGGCGATGGTGCGGATGGCGCAGGCAGGCCAGCTGCCTGCCCTCGCCGACCTGCTCGCCGAGGTGCGCTCGGGAGCCGTCGCGGCAGGGCCCGCAACGGCGCCGGCAGTGCGTGCTGCCGCCGGCCCGGCCGGCCCGCGGCCCGCGGCGCCCGTGGCCACGGGTGCGGCTGGCGACCTGCGCGGCCGGCTGCTCGCGCGCCTGCAGGACAAGCCGCCACTCCAGCTGACGATCGAGAAGTGCCGCATCGACGGGCCCGATGCCTCGGGTCGTATCGTCGTGCGGCTGCAGACCGAGATGCCGCTCCACAAGGGGCGCCTCGAGTCGCCCGTGGTGCAGCAGCAGCTCAACGCGCTGCTGCTCGAACTCAGCGGCACCTCGGGCCCGGTGGAGTACCAGTTGCAGTCCGCACCCGCGGCCGCTGCCCAGGGGGGCGGCGTCGCCCCGCCTGCAGCGCAGAAGCCGCAGGGCGCGGCGGTGCTCCGCACGATGCAGCGCTTCGGCGGCCGCGTCGTGGCCGTGAACCCGGATGATGCGATCCGCGCCTCGCAACCCGCCCAGGAGGCGCCTGCCGATCCGGTGCCGGATCCCGCGCCCGACCCCGACAACGGCTGACCCAGCAACGAGGGACATCGAACATGGCCACCGGCTTCGGAGACATGCAGGGCCTGCTGCGGCAGGCACAGGAGATGCAGCGCAAGTTGCAGGACGTCCAGCGTTCCCTCGGCGAACAACAGGTCGAGGGTTCGGCGGGCGGCGGCGCCGTGCGCGTGGTCGTGAGCGGCAACCAGGACGTGCTCTCGGTGAAGATCCTCCCTGCAGCGGTGGATCCCGCCGACGTGGAGACGCTCGAGGCGCTCGTCGCAGGCGCGGTGAAGCAGGCGATGCAGTCGGCAAAGCAGTTGCGCGACCGCGAGATGCAGAAGGTCACCGGCGGCCTGAACCTCCCGGGCATGGGCTTCTGACGCAACCCGTCGCATGAGCACCCGGGATCGCACGATCGAGGACCTGCTGGACCGGCTCGGCAGGCTGCCGGGCATCGGCCCCAAGACCGCGGAGCGGCTCGCGTACCACCTGCTCACCATCGAACAGGACGAGGCGCTCGGCCTCGCCCGCGCCATCGAGGCCGCGCGCGCGGCCGTGAAGGCGTGCAGCCGCTGCCACCAGCTCGACGCCGCCGATCCCTGCCGCATCTGTGCGGATCCGGCCCGCGACCAGGGCCTCGTGCTCGTGGTGGAGGACCCGCGCGAGGTCGCGCGCTTCGAACAGGTCGGCTGGAAGGGGCTCTACCACGTGCTGCAGGGCCGCATCTCGCAGGTGGAGGGCATCGCGCCCGAGGACCTCACCATGGGTTCGCTGTTGCGCCGCGTGACGCGCGACAAGCCGCGCGAGGTCTGCCTTGCCACCAACCCGGATCTCGAGGGCGAGGGAACCGCACGGATCCTCGCCGAGAAGCTGCTGCCCCTCGGCGTGACGGTGACGCGGCTCGCGCGCGGGCTGCCTGCCGGCGCGTCCATCACGCAGGTGAGCTCCTCGATCCTCGCCGATGCGCTCGAGGGACGGCGCAACCTGGGCAAGGCGTGACCGAGCCGCTGCCCATCGATCCCCTGCTGCCGCAGGTCCGCAGCGAACTGGTGCGAGCCGGCGTGCTGCTGCTCATGGCCCCGCCCGGCTCCGGCAAGACCACGCGCGTGCCCCCTGCCCTGCTCGATGCCGTGTCGGGCGAGATCGTGGTCCTCGAGCCGCGCCGGCTCGCCGCACGCGCTGCAGCAGCACGCGTTGCCGAGGAACTCGGCGTGCAGCTCGGCGACCTCGTCGGCTACCAGGTCCGCGGTGAACGCGTCGTCTCCCGCGCCACCCGCATCCGGTTCGTCACCGAGGGCGTGCTCGTGCGGCAACTGGTCGACGACCCGTTCCTCACGGGCACGGGCGCGGTGCTGCTCGACGAGTTCCACGAGCGTCACATCGAGGGCGACCTCGCGCTGGCCATGCTGCGCGAGGCGCGCGAGACCGTCCGCGCCGACCTGAGGTTGTGCGTGATGAGTGCCACGCTCGACCCGTCGCGGCTCCGCGCGTTCCTGCCCGGCTGTGCCGAGCTCACGGCCGACGGCAGGCTGTACCCCGTCGACGTCCGCCACGACCTGCGCCGCGACGACGGCGACCTCGAGGTGCGGGTGCGCGCTGCCGTGGAACAGGCCCTCGAGGGCACGAAGGGCGACGTGCTCGTGTTCCTCCCGGGGGTGGGGGAGATCCAGCGCTGCGCCGATGCGCTGCACAACGTCGAGCGGCGTCATGGCGTGGCCGTGCTGCCGCTGCACGGCAGGCTGGACCTGGCGGCACAGCAGCAGGCGGTGCGGCCGGGCAGGACCCGCAAGGTCGTGCTCTCGACCAACGTCGCGGAGAGTTCGCTCACCATCCCGGGGGTCACGGCCGTGGTCGACAGCGGCCTCGAACGCCAGCTTCGCCACGACCGTGGTCGCGGCGTCGACGTCCTCGCCCTCGAGCGCATCAGCCTCGCATCGGCCACGCAGCGCGCGGGCCGTGCCGGCCGCACGGGTCCGGGCACCTGCATCCGGCTCTGGACCGCAGGCGAGGAGCGCGGCATGCAGGCGCGGAGTGCACCGGACGTGGAGCGCATCGACCTCGCAGGACCGCTGCTGCTGGTGCGCGCATTCGCCGGCCGCGATCCGCGCGAGTTCGGTTGGTTCGAGCGGCCACCCGAGGACGCCCTCGCCGCCGCGGACGAACTGCTGCACGAACTGGGCGCCGTCGACGAACGCACCCGGGCGCTCACCCCGGTGGGGACCCAGATGCTGGCACTGCCCGTCCACCCGCGGCTCGCGCGCGCGATGATCGAGGGACGCAGGCGTGGCTGCGCGCTGGCCGTGGCCACGGCCGTGGCGCTCGTGTCCGAGGCCGAGAACCTGGGGCGCGGGCAGGGAGCAGACGTGCTCGTCGCCGTGCACGCGTTCCTGCAGGCCGAGGCGCGTGGATTCCCGCAGCACCTGCTCGCGGAGGTCGGCATGGCTGCATGGGCCGCGCGCAACCTTGCGCGCACGCGCGATCGCATCCTGGGCGGCGCGCCGAACGGGGCCACCGACGACGATGCCGCGATCGCGAAGTGCCTGCTCGCAGGCTATCCCGATCGCGTGGCCGTGCGCGCGGGTCGCGACTCGCGCGAGGCGACGATGGTCGGGGGCCGCGGCGTGCTGCTGCCACCTGCCGCGGACGGGCAGGAACTCGTGCTGGCGCTGCGGCTCATGGAGACGGGACGGCAGAACCGTTCGATGGTGGGACTCACGTGCGCACTGGAGGAATCCTGGCTGACGGAGGTCGAGCCGGAGGCCGTTCGTACGGTGGTGGAAGCCCGCCTCGACCCCGATGCCGGCCGCGTGGTGGGCCTGCGCGAGGTCCGCTACCGCGACCTCGCCCTGCGCAGTGCCCGCGGGGGCGAGGTGTCCGTCGACGCCGCTCGCACGGTGCTGGAGCCCCTGCTCGCGACCGATCCCTGGAAGTGGCTGGGGGAGCAGAAGGACCTGCGCCGGCTGCTCGCGCGCGCCGCGTGGCTGCGCTCCCGCATGCCGGACCTCGGCCTGCCGGAATGGGACGATCGCGCCGTCGCCGCAGCCGCAGCCCAGTTGCTGGTCGGCACCGACCTGCGCGCCCTGCGCGAGGCCGACGTGGGCGCGCTGCTGCTCGCAGGACTCGAACCCGCGCAGCGGCAGGCCATCGCACGACAGGCGCCCGATCGCATCGAGCTGCCGTCCGAGCGGCATGCGGTGATCGACTACGCGGCGGCTGCCGGTCCGACGGTGAGCGCGCGCCTGCAGGAGTTCTTCGGCGTGCGCTCGGTTCCGGCGCTCGCCGGTGGTCGGGTGCCCGTGGTGCTGGAACTGCTCGCCCCGAACCACCGCCCCGTGCAGGTGACCACGGACCTGCCGAGCTTCTGGGCCAACGTGTACCCGCAGGTCCGTCGCGAACTCGCCCGGAGGTACCCGCGCCACGCATGGCCCGAGGACCCGCTCGCCGCGGCGCCGCAGGCGCGACCCGCGCCGCGTCGACGGTCCTGATTCGGGACGCAGCCGGATTGCGGCAGGACACGCGACACTGCCTTCGACGAAAGGAAGCCGGATGTCCAACGGCCTCCGCCAGACCCAGCAGATGGGACTGCGTCAGCTCATGCTGCCGCAGATGCTGCAGTCGATGGCGATCCTGCAGATGCCATTGCCGCAGCTGCTGGAGCACATCGAACTGCAACTGGAGTCGAACGAGGTGCTCTCCTGGGACCTCAGGCCCTCGGATCCCGCGCTCGCGCGCTTCCTCCACCAGCCCGGGCAGCCGGCATCGCGCGAGACGCGGCGCCGCAAGGAGGAACTGATGCAGCAGGTGGCTGCACCCGGCGCATCCCTCGAGGAGCGGATCCGGGCGCAGCTCGCCTGGCTGGGCACCGGACCCGGGCTGGCGCAGGCGGTGCTGTGGCTGCTGCAGCAGCTCGATGCGGGCGGCCTCCTGCCGGAGGTGCCGCGGGCGAGTGCTCGCGAGGCAGGCATCGGGGACGCGCTGCTGGACGAGGCCCTGCTCCTGCTCCAGCGACTCGAGCCGCGCGGACTGGGTGCACCCACGGCCGTCGAGGCGATCCTCCTCCAGCTCGAGGGCGACCCCGACCGCGAGGACATCGCGCGGTTGCTGGGCAACCACCTCGACGACCTGGCGCGCAACCGCCTGCCCGAGGTGGCCGAGGCCATGGAACTCAGCGTCGACGCCCTGCGAGAGCTGCTGGAGCGCATGCGCACGCTGGAACTGCGGCCCGCTGCGCCGATGCAGGACGCGGGTGAGCCGCCCCTGCACGCAGACGCACGCGCCTGGCTGGAGGAGGGTGAGGTCGCCGTGGCCCTTGCCGACGAGGTGCTCCCGGGCCTCGGCATCGATCGTTCCTACGTGACGCTGTTCCGGCGCCGCGCCACCGAGGTTTCGGTGCGGGACTACCTGCGTCCCAAGGTCCGTGCTGCGCGCGAGCTCATCGCAGCGCTCGAGGACCGTCGGGAGACTCTGCGGCGCGTCGTCACGGAGGTGATGCGTCGGCAACGCAGGTTCCTCGAGGTCGGCATCACCGCCATCCGCCCGCTGGCCATGGCGCAGGTGGCCGATGCCCTCGACGTGCACGCATCCACCGTGAGCCGCGCCATCGCCGGCAAGAACGTGCAGACGCCCCATGGCGTGATCCGCCTGCGCGACTTCTTCGATGGCGCCGCGGAGGCCGGCGGAGACAGCGCGGGCAGGACCGCGGTGCGAAGGATGGTTGCGGACCTGGTCCGCGAAGAGGATCCCGTCAGGCCGCTGTCGGACGACGACATCGTCGTCGCATTGCGGGAACGAGCGCTCAAGGTGTCCCGCCGCACCGTGACGAAGTACCGCCAGGAACTCGGAATTCCGGCCAGCTACCTGCGCAGGAGACACGGGGACAGACCATGAACGGCAACCAAGGCGGACTCGATCTCTTCGGCGAACAACTGCCCCAGGGCGAGCGCCCCTCCTCCAGCGAGCCTTCCCCGGAGGACTTCCTCTTCTCCCAACAGCCGCCTGCAGGGAGCATGGACTCCGCGGCCCTCCTGACGACGACGACCACGCCGTCGTTCGGCATGCCGCTCGGCAGGTACTCGATGCCCGACCCCGCCCCGGGCCAGGAGCAGAAGCCCGCCCCGAGGCCGGTTGCGCCGCAACCGCGCGAGGCCCTCGGCCGCAGGGCCCCGGGTCCCGGTGCACCCTCGGCCGTGCCTCAGGGCGCGGAGGCCCCGGCGAAGCAGTCTGCTCGCCGTGCGCCTGTGCCCGTGCGCCGCGTCGAGGCGCAGCCTGCGCGTCGCGAGCGACCCATGCTGCCGAGCCTCCTCCTGGTCGGCGTCGTGCTCACGACGTCCCTTGGCTTCGCGTCCTGGATCGCCACCGAGTTCGGGGAGTACGTGCTCGGCGGGCTCGCTGCGGTGATGGGCCTGGTCGGGTCGGCCTTCACCTGGGTGCTGAGCCGCAACTGACGACAGGAAACGGTGCGGGCGGCTATGGTGCCCCCGCCCGTGTCCCGAGTCCTCTTCACCATCGCCTTCGACGGGTCCCGCTATGCGGGCTGGCAGCGCCAGTCCGGCGTGGAGACGGTGCAGGAACACGTGGAGCGCGCGCTGCAGGCCGTCTACGGACAGCCGGTCGCGGTCGAGGGATCCGGCAGGACGGATGCCGGCGTCCATGCCATCGCCATGGCCGCGCATGCCGACCTGCCGAGGCAGCTTGCCACGGGTTCGGTGCTCATGGCGATCAACACCAACCTGCCGGACGACATCGCCGTCCGCTCGGTGCGCGCGGTCCCGGCCGACTTCCACGCACGGTTCCACGCGCGCGGCAAGCGCTACGTGTACCGCATCGCCGTCTCGCGCACGCGCCCTGCCATCGCCCGCAGCTACTACCACTGGGTGCGCAGGCCGCTCGACCTTGCGCGGATGCGTGAGGCCGCCGCGCACCTGGTGGGGAGGCACGACTTCGCCTCGTTCGCGACCAACCCAGGCTACGAGCGCAAGCGCGGCACCGTGCGCACGATCCACCACCTGCACCTCGTGCAGCGTCCGTGGGGCATCGACCTCGCGGTGCAGGGCGACGGGTTCCTCTACAACATGGTCCGCGCCATCGCCGGGACGCTCGTGGACGTGGGGGGTGGTCGACTCACGCCGTCGGACGTGAAGCGCATCCTCGATGCGTGCGATCGCAGCGAGGCCGGCCCCACGGCTCCCGCCGCCGGCCTGTACCTGCTGCGGGTTCTCTACGACCCTTGTGTCATTCCTGCCGATGTTGCATCGAGGGCGTCGTGGATGTTCAGGGGAACATCCGCCGCCGAGCCACCCGACTCCAACGAACCAACATGACCGCCGAGAACGAAGTCGTCATCGAGTTCAAGAACCGCCACGAACACCTGAGCGAGCGCATGCAGCAGAACGCTGCGGCCAAGATCGCGCGTCTCGCCCGCTACAACGACCGCGTCACGCGCATCGAGGTGATCGCCGACAACGCGCACAAGAAGCCCGAGGTGGAGTTCATCGTCCACCTGCGGCGCGGCCGGCCGCTGGTCGCCAAGGAGAGTGGTGAGTCCTTCGCGGCGCTCGTCGACCTCCTGCTCGACCGCATGGAGGCCCAGCTGCGCAAGCACAAGGAGAAGCGCAAGGACCGCAAGGGCAGCGCCGGGACCAAGGGGGCAGCGGCTGCCAAGCCGCGGAAGACTGCCCGAACCCGCGGTGGCAAGGCCGGCGAGGAGGAGACCTACGAGGAGATTGTTCGCCGGAGCCTCCGGGGGTAAGACCTTTGCCCCCGAACTCCACCCCCGCACCATGATCAGCGAACTCGTCCGGTCGGCCACGATCCTTGCCGACGTGCAGGCGACCACCAAGGACGCCGCCATCAAGGAACTCGTCCAGGCCGCCAGCGCAGCCGGGATCGTCCCGAAGAAGAAGGTCACCGCCCTCGGCAAGAAGGTGCTCGACCGGGAGTCGCTGGGCTCCACCGGCATCGGCAACGGCGTGGCCGTGCCGCACGTGAAGTCGGAGGACGTGGAGAAGGCGCACCTCGTGTTCGGCCGGGTGCGCGGCGGGCTCGAGTGGCACGCCATCGACGGCCGCCCCGTGCACATCCTCTTCTTCCTCGTGTCGCCGGCGGACGCCGCCGAGGCGCACCTGCGCTGCCTGCGCTGGATCTCGATGCTCGCCCGCAACGGCGACTTCCGTCGGTTCTGCCTCGATGCCGGGGACGACAAGGCCCTGCGCGACCTGCTGGGCGAGATGGTGCCCAAGGAATGAACCCCGGGCCCTCGGTGGTGGAGGCGCAGGTCACCCTGCGCAACAGGCACGGCCTGCACGCCCGCCCGGCCCACCTGTTCGTCCAGGTGGCCAACGCCTACGCGTCGGCCGTGCAGGTGCGCAGGTCGGATGCGGACGAACTGGTCGACGGCAAGTCGATCATGGGGATGATGATGCTCGCGGCCGAGCCCGGCACCGTGCTCCTGCTGCGTTCGGAGGGCCCGGATGCAGAGGCCCAGGTGCGCGCCCTCGTCGACCTCGTCGACGCCCGCTTCGGCGAGGAGTAGGCACCCGTCCCGTTCCGGGACGGTGGTGTGCGGCCGGACGGCCTGTCGCGGGGTCCGGATGCCTCGGCCGGATCGGACTCAACCGGAGGGGCTGCGGTGGTCGATAGGTCCCCGGAGAGGCCGGCGTTCGACCGGCCCACCGCACGGCACAACCACCGAGGACAGGATGCTGAAGCATCGCAAGAGCATCGTCGGCCTTGACATCGGATCGAGCAGCATCAAGGCAGTTGAGATCACGCAGGACAAGTACGACTTCGTCATCACGGGTTTCGCCCGCGTGGACGTGCCCAACGAGCAGTCGCGCCAGGACGCACTCTCCGACCTGCTGAAGCAGGGCAAGTTCCGGACGAAGCGCACGGCCTCTGCCGTGAGCGGCAAGAACGTCATCTTCCGCTACATCAGCATGGTCGACGTGCCGGACGACAAGCTCGCCAGCACGATCCGGCTGGAGGCGGACAAGTACATCCCGTTCGACGTGAACGAGGTGGAGATCGACCACCAGAAGCTGATGGAGGTCACCTCCCCCGAGGGGCGCCCCGAATCGCGCCTGCTCCTCGTCGCGGCCAAGCGGTCCATGATCGACGAGCAGACCCGCATGCTGCTCGAACTCGGCCTGCAGCCCGTCTCGGTCGGCATCGACAGCTTCGCGCTGGGCAATGCCTTCGAGCTCGGCGACCTGGTCAGCCCGGGCATCCAGGAGGGTGAGCGCACCGTCGCACTGCTCGACATCGGCGCCTCCAAGTCCTGCATCAACATCCTCCGCAACAACACCTCGCACTTCGCACGCGAGGTGCCCATCGGCGGCTACGACCTCACCAACGCGATCATGCGCCGCTTCGGCCTCGATCCCGTGCAGGCCGAGGCGCTGAAGCGCGATCCCGGCGAGCAACTCGAGGAGGTCAAGGAGGCGGTGAGCCAGGTGCTCGAGGACCTCGGCAACGAGGTGAACCTCTCCTTCGACTTCTTCCAGAACCAGTTCGACGGCGAGGTCCAGGACGTGATGCTGAGCGGTGGCTCAGCCCTGCTCCCGTTCCTCGAGGAGAGCCTCGAACGCATCTTCGAGAAGCGCACCCGCGTCTGGAACCCCGTCGAGGGACTGAAGGTCCGCTCCGACAACGTCGACGTCGAGGCGCTCAACCAGTGCACACCCCAGCTCGCGGTGGCCATCGGCCTCGCGGCGGCCATGTGAGGAGGAAACAGGAACATGATTCGCATCAATCTTCTTCCCCAGGAATACCGCCGCGGTCAGCGGGTCAGCAGCAGGGCGCTGGCGGTCACCTTCGTCTCGGCCCTCGCGTCGTGCTCGACGCTGGGCTGGCTCGGCGTCGTGTACTTCGGTGACCTCGCATCGGCCGAGTCCGAGCACGAGACCGTGGCAACCGAGCTCGCAGGAGCCCTGCAGCGCTCGGCCTACTACGACCGGCTCGAGGCGAACCGCAAGGACTACCTCGACCGTGTGCAGACCATCCAGGACATCGGCAAGTCCCGCCGCCTGTGGTCCAAGACGGTCGACGAACTCATCGACGTCGTGAACAACGACGGCGACACCGAGCGTCACCTCGCCTGGTTCGACGGCGTCACCGTCAAGGACGACGCGCGCAACGGCACCACGATGGCCCTGCCCGGCCACGTCCAGGGCAAGGAGATCGGTCGCATCGCATCCGTCCACGAGGACATCGAGCGCGCGCCCTTCGCGAAGGAACTGGCCGCCAAGTCGGACCCGGGCGGCAAGCAGGAGACCAACGCAGAGCGTGAACCCCCGGAGTCCTTCTCGTTCGCGCTGGACATGAAGTTCCAGCCGCGCGTCAAGGAGGATCCCAAGGCCAAGACCACCGGGCGCAAGTCCGCGGCAACCCAGGTGAAGGGCTGAGGTGAAACCATGGCACCCATGAACGAGAACCGGAAGCTCTGGCTCATCGGCGGCGGGTCCGCACTCGTGTGCGCGCTCGCCGGCGCCGGCGTGTTCTACACGATGGGCGTGATCGAGGAGACGCGGCTCGCAACCGAGCAGAAGCGCGCCGAGGTCATGGCCGCGGAGCAGAAGATCGCCAAGATCCCCAACTCGGAGCAGGAGGTGATCATCCTGCGCGAGAACCTGGGCGACTACGTCAAGATCCTGCCCGACAGCAGGGACCTGAACCAGTTCGTCAAGATGCTCAACGCCTTCGAGCAGCAGGCGGGCATCCGCGCGATCGAGTTCAAGCCCGGCCGCGCCCCGCGCCCCACGCCGGGCAAGCAGGTCGAGCGCTTCTCGCGCATCGAGTACCAGTACGAGTTCACCGCGACGCTCTGGCAGTTCCTGCGGTTCGTCAACTTCATCGAGAACTGGGAGCGATTCGTCAGCATCACCAACTTCTCGATCGACGCCGGCGGCAAGACGGCCAACGAGGAGCCCGAGACCCGCGACGGCGAGGTGGTGCACCGCGTCAAGCTGACCATGGAGACGTACGTCTACAACGCGCCCAACTCGGGTGAGGACGTCCGCATCCCCGAATACAACGACAAGCGCGACAACCTCCGCGAGGAGATCTTCAAGCGCCTGCAGGCGATCCGCATCGATCGCTACGAGCACAAGGGACCGCAGGGTCGCCGCGACATCTTCGTCGACCCGCGCCAGCGCGTGGCGGGCCCCGACGGCCAGCCGACCGTGCCCGTGAAGGACCAGAAGGCGCTCATCGAACAGTACGTGGGCGAGGTGCAGAAGCTGCGCGACCTGCTCCAGCGGTCGCAGAAGCCCGGCATCACGATCTTCGAGGAGTTCAGCCTCGAGAAGGCGCTGAAGGACGGGCTCGCACAGATCCAGACCCGCATCGACGAGGTGGTGGAGAAGGGCATGATCAGCTACCAGCCGCTCAAGCTGCGCTGGTCGCGCGAGGTGCTCGATGTCGTCACCGAACTGGCCAAGGAGGCCGACGAGATCGGCAAGCGCAACGAGGGCGACCAGGTTCGCGACGCCTGGATGCCCGAAGCCGAGCTCCAGGACCTGCTCGCGAGCATGACCCAGAGCCTCGAGGCGGGGAACCTGGAGGACGCCAAGAACCGGTTCGAGCTGATGCAGAACCGCATGGGGGTGCCGCAGGACGACCCGCGTCGCGTCCTCGAGGTCCGCGCCAAGGCCCTGCACGTCAAGGCCGTCACCGCGCTGGAGTTCCGCAAGCTCAACCTGAGGATCCAGGGCGTGATGGTCAACCAGGAGGGCCGTTCCGGCGTCCTGGTCAACGGCCAGGTGTTCGAGGAAGGCGAGTACGTCAGCGACGAGCTCGTCGTGAAGGCCGTGCAGGAGGAACAGGTCACGTTCGTGTTCCGCGGTCTCACGCTCATCCGCACGCTCTGATGCGTGTCGCGCGCGCAGGCAGGCGACATC